>NZ_JAJTDH010000031.1:0-34021 GCF_021300285.1 Microcystis sp. 49638_E5
AAGGGGGGTGCCGATCCCCCCTTAGTCCCCCCTTGATAAGGGGGGTGCCGATCCCCCCTTAGTCCCCCCTTGATAAGGGGGGTGCCGATCCCCCCTTAGTCCCCCCTTGATAAAGGGGGTGCCGATCCCCCCTTAGTCCCCCCTTGATAAGGGGGGTGCCTGACAACTTTTAACACCTACTCACTTAATTTTCTGAGGAGTTAGATTATGAATACTCAAAAAATGTTAATCAAATCGTCTTTATTCCTAGCTACTATTTTATTAGTCGGGGCTGGTTTTAGTCCGCAAGTGTTAGCTCAAAGCTTGAACCCCAGTCAACCGGATTATCAAAAAAATGAACGTAGTTCCGATGGCAGGGATGATCTCGGTGGTTTTAATCCTTTAGACTTGATTCATAATAGTAATTTTCGCCGTAGCCGGGACGGATCGGAATTTCAGGAAGACAGCCTCAATAATATCAACGAAGCGGCCGAGGAGTTTAAACGCAAGCAAAGGGAACAACTGGAAAATCGGCAAAATGCTGCCCCAGAAACCAAATAAAACCTTTTTGCTAGTATATATGATCGCTAAGTGCAGATGATCTGAGAAAGACCGATAACTGAAGAGCATTGGGGGGTTTATCTGACACGAATTTATATTAAACTTAGGATTGGTTTATTGAATTATCGTCTTATTAAAACTGTGGAAGTAATGGAAATCGGGCAAAAAGTCAAGGTCTGTCGCTTAAGAGACCGCGTTAACTCGGATGTAGCGGGTAAATTGGGTAAAGTGGGTGTCATCAAAAATTTTAAGATGACCGATGGCAGCGGTGTTGGTGCTGTTGTCCAGTTCGATGATAAGACCGCTACTTGGTTTTTTGAGGATGAACTCAAACTCATCTAAATACAACGCTTAGGAATTAATTATGTCCTTAATTTTGACCTTTTTGGGCAAGGGGGGCAGCGGTCGCAGTACAATAGCGATCGCTTCGGCGAAGAAAATGGCTGGTCTGGGGTCAAAAGTTCTCTTGATCGGTCAAGATTCCGGCCCTGCTTGGGGATTACTCCTCAAGGCCTCCCCTAGCTCCTCTATTACGGAAATTGCTCCCAATCTCTCGGTTGTGCAGATTAGTAGTACCCAGTTACTAGAAAAAAGTTGGGAAGAAGTCAAGGAATTGGAAAAGCAGTATTTGCGTTCTCCCACCTTGAAAAATGTTTATGGTCAAGAGTTGGGCATTTTACCCGGAATGGATCAAGCTCTAGCTTTAAATTTCCTGCGGGAACAGGATAAAAGCGGAAATTACGATGTCATCATCTACGACGGCAGCGGAGATATCAACAGTCTGAGAATGTTGGCGATTCCAGAGGTAGGTGGCTGGTATTTACGGCGTTTTCGGCAGGTTTTCAGCGATTCCGAGATTGGTCGCACCCTTTCTCCCTTTTTCCAACCGATTGCCGCTGCCGTGCTGAATTTCTCCTTTAATCCCGACGGTTTAGGGAAGAAGGCCGATGATAACATTTTAGACGAGGGACGTTCCGCTTTAGCCGATCCTCGGCGAGTTTTAGCCTATCTAGTCACCAATGATGATCCAATTGCGATCGCAGAGGCCAAATATCTTTGGGGTGCGGCCCAGCAAATCGGTTTAAATGTGGGGGGAGTGATTTTTAATCGCTGTCAGAGTGCCACGGAGGATTTTGCCCCGCTGCCGGCGGCGATTTTACCCTACCGTCAAGGAGAAGATTGGCAGGAGTTAATCGCCGATTTACCCAATTTTCTCACGGTGCAGCCGCCCAAACCGTTAATAATCGATACGGCAGCCGCTCAGGTCAAGGTTTATTTACCCGGATTCGAGAAAAAACAGGTAAAACTGACGCAATCGGGTCCAGAATTAACCATCGAAGCCGGGGATCAACGGCGTAATATTGATGTACCACCGCCTCTAACCGGAAGATCGGTAAAAGGGGCAAAATTCCAAGAAGGTTACTTAATTATTTCTTTTTAAGGGATTATGTCAAACACCGAGATAGAAAACAAGGACGAGCGGGGGGCCAAAACTCGCCAATTATTGGGCATGAAAGGGGCCTCATCGGCAGAAACCTCCCTCTGGAAAATCCGCTTACAATTGATGAAGCCGATCACTTGGATTCCCCTGATTTGGGGGGTTGTCTGTGGGGCTGCTTCATCGGGTAATTATACTTGGTCTTTAGAAGATGTCTTAAAAGCAGCCACCTGTATGTTACTTTCTGGTCCGTTGATGACCGGTTATACCCAAACTTTAAATGATTTTTACGATCGAGAAATCGATGCAATTAATGAACCCTACCGTCCGATTCCTTCGGGGGTGATTTCTATTCCGCAAGTAGTCAGCCAGATTTTGGTTTTATTAGCGGCTGGGTTAGGAATATCTTATCTTCTCGATCGCTGGGCCGGTCATGATTTCCCAATCATGCTCTGTTTAACCCTATTTGGTTCTTTTATTGCCTATATTTATTCAGCGCCACCTTTAAAATTAAAACAAAATGGTTGGCTGGGTAATTATGCCCTCGGTGCTAGTTATATAGCATTACCTTGGTGGGCAGGTCACGCCCTTTTTGGTCAGTTAAATGGGACAATTATGATCCTAACCCTCATCTATAGTCTGGCGGGGTTAGGCATTGCTGTAGTTAACGACTTTAAAAGTGTGGAAGGTGACGAAAAATTAGGCTTAAAATCCTTGCCAGTCATGTTTGGAATTACGACCGCTGCTTGGATTTGTGTGATTATGATCGATGTTTTTCAAGCAGGAATTGCGGGTTATCTGATTAGTATTCATCAGAATCTTTATGCCGCTGTTTTACTGTTATTAATTATCCCTCAGATCACTTTCCAAGATATGTATTTTCTGCGGGATCCGCTCAAAAATGATGTCAAATATCAAGCCAGCGCCCAGCCTTTTCTAGTGTTAGGAATGTTGGTGACAGGTTTGGCTTTAGGTCAGGGGATACTCTAAAAGATTGTAATTAATAAAAACAGGAAATATCCAGTTGACGGGCGATGATCGCCTTGAATCGGTCTTCGGTTTAAGGTAACTTAAACGGTTAAGAGGGGAGAAAATGGATTTTCGGTTCGATTCCCCCCTGCCCGACTTAATAAGGGGGGTGCAGATCCCGCCTTGATAAGGAGGGTATCTGACAATTTTTAATACCTACCTACTTAGCTAGATCCCTAGTCTTTTCGTTACAATCAAGAGGGAATCGATGCTGGGGGAAAAATTACTTTTTTTTCTTCCCTGCGATTCAGCATTCTTGACGAACTAATCAAGAATAGTTTCTGTTTAACAAGATTGATTCAGACAAGTATCTCGAACCTAGTCACCATGAGTAATACCAGTAATTTTCGTCAAGCTTTACGCGAGGCTAAAAGCCAAGCACTTATCGGCCCTAATGTTATCCCCAAGGCCCTGCCCTATCTCGGTGGCGGTCTAATTTTGACTGCGGTGGGAACCTATGGCGGTTTAGGTGTGATCCAATCCTATCCCCAGATTTTCTTCCCGACTTTCTTTGTCGCCATAGTTGCCGAGATTATTTTATTTTTTGTCGCGCGTAGTAGTGCGGAAAGCGGCAATAAAAGCACTGCTCTGCCCCTGCTGACTCTCTATAGCCTTCTTTCTGGCTATACTCTCAGTGGAATCGTCTATGTGGCCCTAGGTACTTCCGGTGTCGGTTTGCGAGGAGTGGCAATTGCTGCCCTCGGTTGCGGCATCGCTTTTGTGTTGGGACGGAATATCGGCTCGAATCTGTCGGAAAAAGATGGTTTGGCACTGACTCAAACCGTTAGCATCGGTATTCTCGCTCTCTTTATTGTTCTCATTGGTCAGCTAATTTTCTCTATCTTTGGTGGCGGTACTCCCACCTGGTTAGAAATCGCTATTTCTGGCATCGGGGTTTTCTTGTTTGCCGGCTCCGCAGTGGTGGACTTTTACATCTTGCCCCGTACCTACAGAGATGAACAGTATCTCAGCGCTGCTTTATCGATGTATTTGACTTATATCAACCTATTTATCTTTATTCTGCGCCTTTTAATCGCTCTTAACGGTCGGGATTAGGGCAAATAGAGAGGAGTTAGAAATTAGTTACAACCTAACTTCTAACTCCGCTAGAATAGTAAAGAAATGTAAACCGCCTGTAAAGATCATGACTGAACCACAACCGACTCAAACCCCCAAATTAGAAGATCCCAAATTTGGCTTTAATGACTATGCCGAGCGCCTCAACGGTAGGGCCGCTATGATTGGTTTTGTGATCACCCTGTTGATCGAGTATCTCACTGGCCAAGGTCTGTTATCTTGGTTAGGTTTACAGTAGCTTTTTAGGCTTTTTTAGGCATTCTAGGGGAAATACAGCCTTGAGTGTTAGTTAACGCATACAGGCTTGATGATTTTCCCCATAGAATCCTTGCAGGACCGAATCACCTCGCTGTTGTGGTGTACCGTGGGAGTTATTGGGAGCTTCAAAATCGCCCACTTCCGAGGCCGCTTCCGCTAGAAGTTTTCCTGCTATTATATAATCCTGTTTGGATAAACTTCTTGCTTCGGTAAATAACCAAGAAAGGGTATCTCCCGCTAGACAATCGGCCTGTAATTCAATGCCGATGCTCATTCCACCTTCATCGATGCCACCGATACCCCGATTCCACTGAACAGCGTGAGCAGCCTCGTGAGCGACGGCGTAAAGGGGAAATAGGGGATTATCACTAATGCGAGTGACTTGCTTGAGATTGACGTAAACTGTATTATCTACAGTGCAGAAAGCCGCTAGGGAAATTACGCCGCAGGGAGTGGTTATCGGGCCATTGCTTAACAAATACTTAAAATTGATCTGGTGTAATTGAGCCGTATATTCAATTACCGCTTCTAAGGCATCCGTAATATCGTCTGCTTGCGCTCTCTGGGCTAGAGGGGATAAAATCAAGAGGGAACTACAAGAAACAGCAGATATCAGGGATAATAAACGTTTACGGCCAGAGTTAGGTTTCATGATACTAACAAAGTCGGGAGTGAGGAAGAAGTTTAATTGATCTGAATTAGCCTAGTGCTACGATCACAATTCTAAAGGCTATATCTAACACTTCCAGAGAAAATACAGAATTTACGCAGCTTTTGAGCAAAGTTTACAGAATTTCTCGTCAAGGCTGAGGAAATTAATTTGGCACGACTACTTAGGGTCTGCTGAAAAAGTTTTTCGTGGGGGTAGGGTGTGGGGTTTTACCCATTTTCAGGTGGTCAACTACCTAATTTTCAGAGAAAAAGTAACTGAATTTTTCCCCGATCACTCCAATGGTCGGCACTTTTTGGGGGGAAAAAAGTTCAGACAAGTTGGCGAGCCGATTAGGGAAATAGGGAGTAGAATAGAAAGGTTGTGAGTCTATAACTATCGTTAAAATACTATGGCTTGTCCCAAGAAGAAAACCTCAAATGCCAAGCGCGACCAACGGAGAGCGCATTGGAGAAAGCAAGCGGCTCGGGAAGCGCAAAAAGCCTTATCTTTGGGTAAATCTGTCCTTTCTGGTCGTTCTAACAGCTTTGTCTATCCCACTAAAGAGGAAGAAGAAGGGGGAGACAAGGAATAACTTGATGGTGGGGAGTGAGGTAGAGAAAACCTTTTCGCTCCCTAATATTTTAAGATTTGTTTAGGGTTTTCGTTGTGAGTCTCAACTAATGTTAGGCAAATTCTTTAAAAAACCAGAATCTCCCGATCAAGACCGAGTTCCTCCGGGCCAATATCTCGCTAGTGGTTTTCCTGTGCTTACCTACGGAGATACTCCCCAAATCAAGACCGAGGAATGGTTATTCAAGGTTTGGGGAAAGGTGGCCACGACTAAAATTTTTAACTGGTCGGATTTTATGGCCCTACCGCAGTGGGAATTTACTAAGGATTTTCACTGTGTCACCCGTTGGTCAAAATTAGATGTGACTTGGACGGGAATTAAGGTATCGGATTTTATGGCCTTAATTGACCTGTTGCCGGAAGCTACCCACGTCATGCAACACTGTTATGGTGGTTATACCACTAACCTCACCCTAGAGGAATTCCTGCACGAGGATAATTTTTTCGCTTTTCAACTGTTTGGTCAACCTTTAACCCCCGACCACGGTGGTCCGCTGCGCTTAGTTGTCCCCCATCTCTACGCTTGGAAAAGTTCTAAATGGATTAATGGCTTAGAATTTCTCGATCGAGAGCAATTGGGTTTCTGGGAACTTAATGGCTACCATCGACGAGGTGATCCCTGGTTAGAGGAACGTTATGGCGGTTTTTGACGAGCTTTGTCTTAAAATCGGGTAATATCAGCAAACAGAAGTTACCCCCCCACAAAAGATCATTCGGGTTTCCTTTTCTTGTACCCATGTAATTGAAGTTTTCTTAAGGTTTATGGGGATAGAAAGAGTCCCTTATAAAAATTCCCCCGAAGACTGGTTGTAGTCATTGATCACTGATAACTGAAATAACCGACTAATGAAAAAGATGATATTGACTTTACTAGCTTTGCTTTTAGTTGCTAACATGAATAGCCAAGGGGTTTTAGCAGTGACGATCGATTTTCAATGGTTGGGAAATCAGGGTTATATAGCTAAAGGTTCTTTTAGTTATGATGAAAAAACGGCCCCGACTATCTTTTCAGAAAAAGGTTCGGGAAAGATGCAAGTTTTAGAAGATTTTCAGGTATCTTTTTATGATAAGAGTGGTCAGGAGATCGCTAGATACGATAATGTCAGAGAGGGAATTTCCTCAGCTAATTATTTTCAGTTTAATTTTAATACAAAAACCGGTCAAGTTTTTGGCTCGATCGATCTAGGGGGTGAAGGGATGGGGGAAATCTATCTTCAAGGGGTGGTTAAGGATAATTTGGCCCTCTTGCGGGTGGAGTCGGTAGATCTGGTCATGGATGAGGATGATTCACCGGAAATTATCACTCAGTTTTGACTAAATCGATCGGGAAAATAGGGATTATCCTAGCCTAATTTTTCCGCTAATTCTAACCAGCGATCGGTTAAATTATCAATTTTTTGACTCAATTGAGCTAATTCTTCGGTCAGCGCGGTTATTTTGGTAAAATCTTCTAGGGGTTCTCCATAAAGTACCTGTTCAATTTCAGCTTTTTTTGATTCTAAAATTGGTATTTGTTTTTCGATGTCTTCGTATTCTTTTTTCTCTTTAAAAGAGATTTTCTTATTGACGGGTGACGGAGAAGCTTTAACAGTTTTTGGGGTGACTTTTTTTTCTTTGGGTTCCTCCTCCTCTTTTTTCTGATCGAGATAAAGGGAATAATTACCCGGATATTGACGGATATTACCCCCAGTTTCAAAGGAAAAAATAGTATCAACTACTCGATCGAGAAAATAGCGATCATGGGAAACAACAATCACACAACCGTTAAAGTCCTCTAAATATTCTTCTAAAATTGCTAAAGTCTGCACATCGAGATCATTGGTGGGTTCATCTAAGATTAAAACATTAGGCGCACTCATCAAAACTCGTAGTAAAAATAAGCGTCTTCTTTCCCCTCCAGAAAGTTTATAAATTGGTGCATACTGTTGATCGGGAGGAAAGAGAAATTTTTCTAACATCTGGGAAGCGGTAATCACGCTGCCGTCTAGGATTTTGACTAATTCGGCCACACTTTTCAGATATTCGATTACTCTTTGATTTTCGTTGATATTGAGATCATCGGATTGTTGATCGAAGTAACCAATATGAATAGTGGAACCGATGTCAACTGTGCCTGAATCGGGGAGAATTTTCCCGGTAATAATATCCATGAGAGTAGATTTTCCTACCCCATTACTGCCAATAATACCGATGCGATCTTCGGGGGTAAAAATATAGGTAAAATCTTTAATTAAAGTGCGATCTCCGTAAGCTTTCGAGATTTTTTCTACTTCAATAACTTTTTTGCCGATGCGTCTTCCTGCGGTGGCAATATCGACTTTTCCCTCCACCTGTTTAAATTCCTTATTACCCATTGCCTGAATGCGATCGATCCGCGCTTTTTGTTTGGTACTGCGCGCTTTTGGTCCCCGGGATAACCATTCTAATTCCCGTCGCAAAACTCCCGCGTGTTTGCGTTGACTACTGGCGATCGATTCTTCCGCTAAGGCTTTTTTTTCTAGATAATAGGCATAATTACCGGCATAAGTAGATAAATCTCCCCGATCGATTTCAATGATGCGATTAGTCACTCGATCGAGAAAATAGCGATCGTGAGTAATTAATAATAATCCTCCCCGAAAACGGGACAAATAACTCTGTAACCACTCCACGGAAAGCGCGTCTAAATGGTTTGTGGGTTCATCCATCAATAAACAGTCAGGATCGGCTAAAAGTGCGGTAGCGATGGCGATTCTTTTGCGATATCCCCCCGATAAATCTCCCACGCGAGCATTAAAATTATCGATACCCAGTTTACTTAAAATAACTTTAGCATTGGTTTCTAAATCCCAGGCGGCAAGTTTATCAATTTGTTGCGAAACCCTTGACAAACGTTCCATAATAGTATCCAGATTTTCTGGCTCATGGACAAGGCGATCGGACAATTCCTCGTATTCCTTAATTAAAGTCATACTTTCGCCACTATCGGCGAAAACCTGCTCTAAAACCGTTTTATCATTGTCTAGATCGGGTTGCTGGGGTAAATAGACGATTTTCATCCCGGAATTGATTTGAATTTCGCCACCATCGATCGATTCTAAACCGGCGATCATTTTCAATAGGGTCGATTTTCCCGATCCATTCGTACCGATCAGGCCGACTTTATCGCGATCATCGAGGCTAAAACTGGCATCTTTGAGAATTTCCTTGATACCGAAGTCTTTTTTGAGCGATCGAACCGTCAGCAGTGTCATGATTTCTGGGAATAATCCTTCTTTTCTAGTGTAGTGTCTGGACTAATGCAAAGGATAGATTAAGCAGGTTCTGCTGAAAAAGTTTTTCCCGAGGAAAAAAAACCTGTCCCTAATGCCGACGATAACCAGAAAAGGGACAGATTGGCTCAATTGCATGAGATTATTTTCAGGGGCCAGACGGCATCAGGAATTACATCATACCCATGCCACCCATGCCGCCCATGCCACCCATGCCGCCCATGCCGCCCATGCCGCCCATATCAGGGGCTGCGGCTTCTTTAACGGGTTTTTCGACCACGAGGGCTTCGGTCGTTAGGACCATACCGGCGATAGAAGCGGCGTTTTGAACGGCTGACCGCACCACTTTAGCCGGATCGATAATTCCGGCGGCGATTAAGTCTTCGTACTTGCCGGTGAGGACATTGTAACCGACGCTAAAAGCGGTTTCGCGCACACCTTCCACGATCACATCGCCTTCCACGCCGGCGTTATTGGCTAACTGACGCAGGGGGGCTTCTAGGGCTTTAGCGACGATATCGGCGGCGACTTTTTCCTCATCGTTAGTGAGAGAAGCTTTGAAAGCCTTCACCTTAGAAGCCAGATGAATCAAGGTTGTACCACCGCCCGGGACGATACCTTCTTCCACGGCGGCTTTGGTGGCATTGAGGGCATCTTCGATGCGGAGTTTGCGATCCTTGAGTTCGGTTTCTGTGGCTGCCCCGACTTTAATCACGGCCACACCGCCGGCTAATTTAGCGATGCGTTCCTGTAATTTTTCCTTATCGAATTCAGAATCGGTTTCTTCTAACTGTTTTTTCAGTTGGGCGAGACGTTTCTGCACATCGGCCTTATTGCGGCTGTCCCCAGAGGCGACAATAATTGTATTGTCTTTTTCTAGGGTGATTTTTGCCGCTTGCCCTAGCAGATCGAGGCTAACCGTGTCAAGACTTAAGCCCACTTCTTCGGAAATCAGACGACCGCCGGTGAGGATGGCGATATCTTGTAAAACCGCCTTGCGACGTTCCCCAAAACTGGGGGCTTTGATAGCGACGACATTTAAGACACCCCGGGCCTTGTTGACCACTAGAGTGGCTAAAGCTTCGCCGTCCACATCTTCGGCGATAATTAATAGGGGACGACCTTGACGGGCAACGGCTTCGAGGACGGGGACTAATTCAGCGATCGCACTGATCTTTTTATCGGTAATCAGGATCAGGGGGTTGTCGTACTCGACGATCTGTCTTTCTTGATCGGTGATGAAATAGGGAGAGATATAACCGCGATCGATCTGCATCCCTTCCACTACTTCTAATTCCGTGGTTAGGGATTTCGATTCTTCCACGGTGATTACGCCATCGGTGGTGACTTTTTCCATGGCGGCGGCGATCATTTTTCCCACTTCTTCGTCGTTGCCGGAAGAAACGGTGGCCACTTGAGCGATCGCATCTCCGGCGATCGGTTTAGCTACGGCGGCGATTTCTTCCACCAGATAGGCGATGGTTTTGTCTAGTCCGCGTCTTAAGGCGACGGGATTGGCCCCGGCGGTAACGTTTTTCAGACCTTCTTTAATTAAAGCCTGGGCGATGATGGTGGCGGTAGTGGTGCCATCTCCCGCTAAATCTTTGGTTTTTGCCGCTACTTCCTGAATTAATCTCGCCCCGGTGTTTTCGAGGGGATCGGACAATTCGATTTCTTTGGCGACGGTGATGCCGTCATTAACGATCTGGGGGGCGCCGTATTTCTTTTCTAACAAGACATTGCGTCCTTTCGGACCGAGGGTGATTTTTACCGCATCGGCCAAGGCGTTGACACCTCTTTCTAGGGCGCGACGGGATTCATCTTTAAAGGCAATGATTTTGGACATGGTATCGCTGTTGTAATAGGACTCCTTATAGTTAATTTAGCACTCTTAGGGCTTGAGTGCTAATCCAGGCGATCGACTCCCCTCCGATCCCTGCACCGACAAGCGCGATCGTTTTCGTTGCCCTAGCTGGAGAGATGAGTTAGTCCCGATCTATTTTTGGCCTTAAAAATGGGGTCTGGGAAAGTGAGCGATGTTAACTTGCGTAATTTAAGATGAAGATGCCGACAGCCTAACCAGATCGATGATAACCAAGCTAACCCTGAGAAATTTCAAGAGTATCAAGGAACAAACCTACGAGTTTGCTCTCTTCGATCTCTTAGTTGGACGGAATAACAGTGGTAAAAGCACCATTTTACAGGCTTTAGCGATCTGGCAGTTCTGTATTGAGGAGTTCCGGCGGGCGAAACGGAGCGGAACGACCGGCAAACAAGTTGTCCTTCCCAACTTTACAGCCCTTCCCGTTCCAGAATTTAATCTTTTGTGGCGAGAGAAGACCGAGCGCCACTATCCAAAAGTAGATGGTTCCAAAAAGCAAGAGTTTATTCTCATTGAAATTGATGTTACTTGGATAGCGGAATCTTCTGGGCTAAAACCATGCTCTTTGGGGGTTAAACTACGATATAGTTCTCCTCAAACTATCTACGCAATTCCTTCGGAAGGATGGGAACATTTCCGTGAATTAGAAGGAGAGTCAAATCACTCCCCTTCTCTTTTACCTATTATTGCTTACGTTCCGCCCTTTTCGGGATTAGAACCCAATGAAGAATGGCGTGATGACGGACCGCTGCGAAAACAAGTGGGAAAAGCGCAGCCCGGAAGTATATTAAGAAATTTACTGCTGCGAGTTTGGCAAGAAAATCGAAAGGATTGGAGTGAAATTCAAAAGGTTGTCAAAAACTGGTTTAACGTTGATTTAAAAGACCCTCAATACGAACGAGGAGTGGACACCCAAATAATCTGCGAATATAAACAGGGGGGCAAATCCTATGACATTATATCTGCTGGCAGCGGTTTCCATCAAACTTTAACCTTGTTGGCATTTTTTTATGGTTATAAACCTACTACTATCTTACTGGATGAACCCGATGCTCATCTTCATGTTAACTTGCAAAGAGAGATTCTAGATTATTTTAAGAATCAAAAGGCGATCGAGAGAAATACTCAATTTCTTATTGCCACCCACGCAGAAGAGTTTATTAGAGGGGTTGACGTTCGGCAAATTATCTCATTACTTGATAGAATTCCTAAAAGAGTGGAAGCTACACCAGCGATTTTAACAGCGATGGCCGATGTTTCTAACTTAGAGATAACACAGCTTTCGGAATTTAATTATCCCGTTATTTTGTATGTTGAAGGAGAAACAGATGAGCGTCTTTTACGAGGTTTTGCCACTTCTTTAGGAAGGCAGGATAAATTGAATCAGGTTTGTTGTCGGGTTATGGGAGGCGGCAATAAGAAGAAAATGAAAGAAGATTCTGATCGTCATTTTAACGGGATTAAACAAATAATTCCATCGGCGAAAAGGTTGGTATTGTTTGATTATGATGATGACGATCAGGCCTTCCACCCAGAAGCAAATGATCCGAAGCAATCATTATATGAATGGCGACGAAAAAATATTGAGAATTATTTATTAGTTCCCGATGCTTGGATTAGAGCAGCTCAACAAACCGGCGGTTTTAACGACCAAGATATTTTTTTCTCTCCAGTTCAAAAAATAATTAGGGAGTTTTTTGATAACGAAAATCTTACCCTGCCTCGAAATCAATCTTGGAGAGATGTCAAGGCAAATATTTTTCAAGTTGTGGATGGGAAAAAGCTATTGTTTGAAAATAAGGACTCTCTTTTTCAAAGGCTTAAATCTCATCAACCTGTTTTAGAATCTGTTCCATCTTTAGAATTGACCCGCGAAATCGTCGCCACTAACATGAAATCTGATGAAATTCATGAAGATGTTCATCAATTCTTCGCTAAGTTGGATCAACTTCTGAGTTAAGCAAAATTGTTATTTTTGACCTGTAATTGGAATGGCCAATGCTTGAACTTGAATTTTTTTTAACTCGGAAACTAATCGAATCGCCTGCTGTTCGTAGAGGGGGGAGCCGAGAGTCGCTGGCAAATTTTCCATGAGATCGCTGGCGGTTTTCAGGGGACAATTAGAAAAACGACTGATCACGGTGGGCGCTTCCGCGGCAATATTGCGGTTAAAGGCTTTTTCCACCCGCACGCGCCAAGTTTTGGGAGTGCGACGACCCTGTTCCACCCGTCGCAGTCCGTTGATGGTGGCCAGCACCACAATGCGATCGCCGATGCGTAAATTGAGATAATCTTCGGGCATTAATTTCGGGGCTTGCCGTTCTCGTTGGTGTAGGATCGGCACGACTCGATAACCGTAGGCAATATCCCCGATCGAGCTACCATTGAGAGTATCCCCAGCTTCGATCTCGTATTCTGTCACCAGAATCGTTTTTTGCGCCCAACGGAACAGATAGATAATATTTTCTCCGAAAGCCGCTCCCGTAAAGGCTTCTGCCGCTACGGTGTTGGTTCCTAAAATGTGAGAGCGGGGCAGAATTTGACTTAATTGTTGACTAAGGTTGTCGTCGGTGGTGCGGATGACTAAGTAGCTTTGGGGATTGAGTTTGCGGGTGGTTAGGGCCACTTCTAAATTGAGGATTTCGTCATCGGTAACAATCGCTATACTTTTAGCCCTATCTAAATTGACATTTTTTAAAGATTCTTCGATATTTCCCGTCATCAGGGGCATTTTTGGCAGGATAGTCGCATCAAAATCTCTATTTAAGCTGACCCCGACGATCGCCTGTTGCATTTCTAGTAATAAATTAGCCACTTCTTTGCCGACTCGACCTAAGCCCACAATAACGATATGATTCTGTTGGGGAACTGGGGGACGGTTGGGGATAAATTTAAATTTTGATGATAATAAAGTTTCTGTCAAAATGGCATAGAGAACCCCGATAAAAGCGGTTCCAGCTAAGGTTAAAAAGAGACTAAATAGCTGCATCCACCAGGGAACCGCATTTAAATCTTCGGGGTTAGAGCCACCGAAAACATCGCCGTAACCACCTAATAAAAGGATCGCTGTTCCTGAAAGAGAGGAAATAAAGGAAGCTCTCGGGGCGTAGAGATGGAAAAGAAAAGTCCCGATAATTACTAGGAGGATAATGATAAATACTGACAGGAAAGCCACCTGGTGAATTTGCTGCTGAAAACTCAATTGCCAGAATTGTTGGATTTCTTTGAGCAATTTCTGCCAAAAATCCCGCAACTTCTGGGGAGAATTTGACGGTTTCTGGCGGACAGCATCGATGTTTTGATAGGTAGTTTCGATGGTGGTAATGGTATCACCTGCCCCGATAGTGGTGGTGGGGGACCATTGATAAAATCCGGCCCTTAAAGGTTCATCGGGGGCTGTGTGTGCTAACAGACGACGGGTGGGGGTATTTAAATCACCTAAAAAGCGATCGAGTAAACCATCTTCGGGGCTAATTTGTCTCTGGATAATCCGCAATTTCTGACCGTCGAGATGCAAAAAACCGAGGGTTTCTGTGCCTAATGTGGCTAAAGCAAAGGCATTGGCGGGTAGTTGGGTGGGTTCATAGGCGATAAAATTGCCTAAACGTTCCTTGAGTAGCTGATTGAGATTATCTTTAGAAGAACGCACCACTAAGCGAGTAAGGGGATTTAATTGCCGAATAATTAGGGCAGTGGTGGCATTAATTCGCTCATCACTGGTGACAATTAAAGCGGCCCGACAGCGATCGATTCCCGCTCTTGCTAAAATGTTTTTTTGACGACAATCACCGATAATTATTTCCTCTAATAAATCGGGAAAATCATTAATTTCCCAACTGGGAGGCTGTATTAGTTCGATACCGACAACGCTAACCCCAAACTCTTTTAAAGACTTGACGCAGTGTTGTCCGAGACTACCCAATCCACACACTAAAAAGCGATCGGCTGACTTGACATTCCCATGGACAAAGCTGAGAGATTCTTGGTTCATAGATTCTGCTTGTCTTAAAAAATAGAATGCTTTTTCAGACTTCTGATCCCCCCTGCCCCCCTTGATAAGGGGGGTGCCGATTTCCCCTTAATCTAGCCTTAATTTTTTCTTAATAAGAAGGGTGTCTGACAATTTTTAACACCCACCTAATTATAACATACCAGCATTTTTATTGCGTACTCGTTGATACATTTCTTCCATATTTAATTGGAAAGCAACGAAGTAATAAACTCCAGCAATATATTTACAGGGATTTTGTCAATCGGGACAGGAATAATTAGTTCAGCTTTTTTCTGAGGGAAAAACCTAAATAGTGATTTCAGCTTTCATCGACCTGACTTTTAAACTAACTTCGGGATGAGCTTGTTTTAATCTCGCTTGATAAACCTGAACATTGGTTCCAGCTTTTGGTACTCTAGAAGCGACAATATAGCATTCTTTTTTAGATTTTTTATGTCTTTCTTGTAAGTAAGAATGATTTAGAGTTGACAATAATTGATCATAAGCTTGTTCAATATTTTTACCCTTGAGTTCAATATAAAGAGCCAAGCTACAGGGATCATCAATTTCTAAAAGCCAGTCGCATCTTTTCCCCTCGATGATTAAACAATTATCTATTTTTATCTTAGTAACTAATTTCTGACTATTATTGTTGACGATGAATTCTTTCCCATTTTCTTTAACTTTGACTATTTTATTATTATTGCATTCAGAACAGTGACTAATATCCATTATTGTTGAGCCTTTCTTTCTAAAATTTCTTCAAACTCTTGACTAAGTTCATCGGAGACAGCATCGAGGTTATTGATACCAATCAAGTTCACCTCTGTATCTAAGATACTTTGAGTTTGTCCGTTGCTAATTGTGTAGGCTGACACATCTTGAAATTGAATAGTATTTTTATAACCTAAAGATTTTTGTGCTTTGACAGGCTCAACTTTAGCTGCCATGATTTTATTATTCAAAGCTGTGAGAATGTAGGGACTATGGGTAGTGAGAAAGAAACGACAATTTTTATTAGCATAAAGCAAGGTAAATAGTTCTACCATATCTCTTTGAGCGGAGGGAAAAAGATGGGTTTCAGGTTCCTCAATAAAAAATTGGTTGGATTCGGAATCAGGAAAAAACGAGAAAACTAAGAGAATTAATAACATTGGTAAAGCTTCTTGCTGTCCGCTTGAAGCATCAATTAAGTTAATCTTTCTCCCATCGGCATGAAAAAGCCAATCTTGATCTTTCACGCGCGCATAGCTGCCTGATAGAATCTTTTCGCTAATTAATTTAATTTGATTATAAAGTTTTTTATCATCTTTTTTATCTTGGAATAAACTTTCTGATTCATTAATTATTCTGTATAGGCGTTGAGCATTTTCATAATTAGAGCCAAAGTTGATAATCAGAGGATCAAGATCAAAATTATTGGCCAAAAAGGCAAAAATATTATTGGTAAAGTATTTAACAAACAGAGTGCGACTAGCTGGTACAAATAAAATCTTTGTAGAAAAATTTTTTTCATTGCCTTGAAAAAAATCAGCAATATTTTTGACCACACAATCATTCATATCTGAATAAATATCTTGAGTGACTATATTGTTATTGCTTTTGGCAATTTTACTCACTTGTCTAATTGTTGTATTGTAAAACTTTTTAAAATCATCTGAATAGGTAAATTGTAGTTTAAAATAGCCAGATTTGTCCTTATATCTTTCAATCAAAAAGTTCATGTCATCCAAACGATAAACTATTTTAAATACTTGTTCTTTCCATGCGTATTTAGGAAATAATTCCTCAAATCGCTTCTGTAGGTGCCTTTTGAGTCCTTGCTGATCTTGAAGATTAGTGACTAATAATTTAACTTGATAAAACAAAAATGTCTGAAATAAAAAAACTAATTTAGCAATAATACTTTTACCAGTGGACTGTTCACCGATGATAACATTAATTTTTTTTATCTCTATTTCCGCATACTTAATAATCAGAAAATTTTCAATAATTAAGGATTCCATTGTATCTCTCTTATGTCCAGTCTCATAACAATACTAACAGGTTAGGGGTAGATTTTCAATTACTGTCAGTTGTTGACCTGTTTATTCTAATCTACCCTCCTATGGATAGATACCTAAGTCAAAAAGTCAGCAATTTAGCTACAGCGTTTCTGATCCAGATAAAGTGTAACCTAATTTGACATCGGGACTGACTGCTGACTCCCCAAAAGGAAAACTTATATTTTTTTAAAGTATCCCTGCATTTTTATTGCGTACCCGTTGATACATTTCTTCCATTACCTCGATAAAGGAGGTATCCTTATCCCAAAATGCAGGATAATCACCAGCTTTTTTAATGACAATTGCGGGAATAGTTGCGGATTTAACTAACTGAGGATTTTCTGGTAAACGGTGATGAGAGTGCCAAAATTCTTTGAGATCAATTGTTTCTGATGCCGGTATGGTTTCGGGTTTAGTGTGATAGGAAGTCCCGGGGTTAAGAGGAATTTTTTCCTCTTGGATGGAGGAGGAAAGCAACTTACCGAGAGGAGTTTTTGCTAACTCTTGCAGTAATTTTTGACGAGAGATACCCCGTAATTCAAATAAGAGGAAAGGATCCTGATCTAATTGGGAGGCAACGAGGTAATAAACTCCGGCAATATGTTTACAGGGATTTTCCCAATCGGGACAGGAACAATTGGTGATAAAATCCTTTTGATTGTGGGGTAATAAGTGGAGATTCAGATCGCTAAATGCTTCATCAATATTATCGGGAACTTCTTTGAGCAGCAGTTTAGAGATCATACTCGCTCTTGAACCAAGATTATATAAAGCTTGTGACCACTCTGCTTTAGTAATTGGTTTAATCTCGATACTCACCTTATACAAAGGTTCTTTGTAAACCCCAAAGTAGGGATTAATGGAACCTCGCACCTGAGCAGTAATTAAATTACCGTCAATTTTGTAATTCTTGACTTTATCATTTTTAGCGTAGGAACGTCCTCGACTCAAGCGTGCTGAGTCGGTAAATTCTTCTAATGCTTCTATAAAGCGTTGTCCCCACCAAGTTTTACTGAATTTATTCATAGGTTTGCCTCGATTAAATAATAGTCTGTTTATTCAATGCGATTAACTGACGAAAACTTTCGTTATCTAATTCCGTTAACCAGGATTCATCATTACTAACAATAGCATTAGCTACCTTTTTCTTTTCCTCGATCATTTCATCAATTCTTTCCTCTAAGGTTCCCAAAGTGACAAATTTATGCACGAAAACATTTTTTTGTTGACCAATTCTAAAAGCGCGATCAGTTGCTTGATTTTCCACCGCAGGATTCCACCAACGATCAAAATGAAAAACATGATTTGCTTTGGTTAAAGTAATCCCCACTCCCCCAGCTTTTAGGGATAAAATAAATACGGAAGGTTCTGTTTCGGGATGTTGAAATTCTTCGATCATTTGTTCTCGTTTTGGTTGAGAAGTCCCCCCGTGAAGATAATAGGTATTATAGCGAAAAGTTTGTTTGAGGTACTTTTGTAAGGAGTCACCGATTTCAGTAAATTGAGTGAAAATTAGCAGACTATCTCCCTCTAAAATTACTTCTTCTAGCATTTCTCCCAAACGCTCTAACTTATGCGATCGCTCAGGAGTAAAAGCACTGTTATCCTGTAAAAATTGACGCGGGTGATTACAAATTTGTTTCAAGCGCATCAGGGTAGATAAAATTAATCCTTTGCGTTTTATTCCCTCCGCTTCTTCTAATTGTTTTTCCACTTCTTTGATGACAACTTCGTAGAGAGAAGCTTGTTCTTTAGTTAAATTACAATACTGTTTGTGTTCCACTTTGTCAGGCAAATCTTTAATTATCTGCTTATCGGTTTTTACCCGACGCAGAATAAAAGGTTCCACTAATTTTTTGAGAACCGTGGACTGGAGACGATCATTTTGTTTTTGGATTGGCACTTCAAAAGCTTTACGAAATTGAGTTTCTTTACCTAAATAACCGGGGTTAAGGAAGTTAAAAATTGACCATAAATCAAGCAGTCTATTTTCTACTGGAGTTCCCGTTAATGCGAGACGATGTTGTGCAGATAAACTCAAGATTGCTTTAGTTTGTGCCGATTTAGGATTTTTGATATTTTGTGCTTCATCAATTACCAAACGTTGCCAAGATTGCGAGTTAAATAATTTCAAATCCTTGCGAACTAAGGTAAAAGAAGTAATGACGATATCCTTGTGACTAGCTACTGTCTGAAATTCGCTCTCATCTTGATAGCGCTTACTACCATGGTGAATTAAAACCTGAAGATGGGGGGCAAATTTTTCAATTTCTTTTGCCCAATTTCCCACCACAGAAGTGGGTGCGACTAGCAGAGTTGGTAAAACCTTATTATCTCCCTCTCTTTCCCCAATCAATCTAGCAATTACCTGTAGGGTTTTTCCTAATCCCATATCGTCAGCAAGACAACCATTTAAACCCAATTGTTCCAGGTATTGAATCCAGGCAACTCCGCGCTTTTGATACTCCCGCAGCGTTCCTTGTAATTGGGGAGGATTTTCGATCGGTTCTAGTTGACTAGGATTTTGTAATTTCTCTAGCATAGAACCCAAAAATTCATCGGTTTCAACAATAATCTCCTCTGGGGATTCGGCAGCTTTTTTCATTAATTCAATCAGATTTATCTCAGGATTTTCCTGCTGATATTTCTGCCAAAAATCCAGCATTTGCTGCATTTTATTTTGTTCTAATTCTACCCATTGACCTCGAAATTTAACTAGGGGTGTTTTGGTATTAATTAATTGTTGCCATTCCTCTTGACTAATAGTTTCTTCACCGATGGCTAGTTCATATTGATATTCAATAATGTTTTCGAGGCTAAAAATCCCTTTACTAACGGGGGTAGATTTGCCCGATTTAGAAGTAGTTTTTAGCCGAACTTTGGCGCGTTGACGACCTTGGGGAGTCCACCAAGCGGGAATAATTACCTTATATCCCGCATCTTCTAAAATCCAAGCAGTTTCTTTTAAGAAAGTAAAAGCTTCTGTAAGGTTGAGAGAAAATCCCGTCGGTTTATCCGTTTCTAATCCTTGCCAAATGGGGGGATAAATACGGGCAGCATAACCCAAACTTAGTAAAATATTTTTATCTAAATCTTGACCAAAATGCGCTTGTATGCTTGTTATAATTTCGGGGACTGCATACCAATATTCGTCTAATTCTAATCGCAGGGAGGGGTCTTGTTTAGAGATAAGGATAAAGGTAATTTGCCACTGTTCAATATTATCTTCTGGTGCTTCCGTTAGTTTAAAACCAAGGCTAAAACTAGATATATTTTGGTCTCCTAGTAATTGCTGTCTCCAAGTTTGCCACTGTTGATATTTTTCTAAGGCAGCGGCAGTTTGCAGAAATCCAGCAGCTTTAGTCACAGAGAGGCAGTCACCTATAATTGTCTCGCCAATTTTTTTGTCAAAACTGGCAGGAATTGCCGTATTAGTGACAATTTCATTGAGGAGACATTCGGAGAAGTGCCGCAGTAGGGTTTTGGGATCGTATAATTGTGGTGAAGCATGGGGATTTTCAGCACCAGCAAGACAAATGCGGGGAAGATATTCGAGATAGCGATCGAGATTGGTTTCGTAGGTTGCTGATATAATTTCCCAGAGAGGATAGATGGCAAAGTTAGCGTTTTTCTTGTTCTTTGTGGCTAATTCTCGATATTTAAAAGCAGGAATATAGTTATCTTTGAGAATTATTTCTTTAAAAGCTTGACTGTAGTGATACCAAAAAAGTAGATCTGCACCTAACTGAATCTCTGAGGATTTGTAAAGACAGATAAAGTGCAGATCATTGAGCAGTTTAAGGACGGGATTAAGGGGATAACAATCAATTTGCCAAGATTGCCATTGGCTATTTTCTGGGGGCTCTTTTTCTAGATAACGCAGTAATTCTAAGGAGGGTAAAGGTTGATTGTCGTGACTAGGTAAAAGAAAGTAGCGGGGGGCAAATTGCCGACTAAGAGGATTATAATTCGATTGAACTATTCCTAACTCTCCGGTGAGAAAGCTAGTTAATTCTTCTTTGCTTAACTGAAAAGGATGATAATTATCAGCAGTGGTGCGACTCTTTTTCGGGGTGCTAGTTTCTCCCCAAAGATAAAAGCTACCCTTCTGAATAAATTCATCCGTTGATTGAGGAATCCAAGTACCGTGAAGAATTTTCATCGTTTTTAATAAGTACAAAAGAACTTAAATGAGGGCAATACTTAGCCTCTAGAAAAATTGTAGCGATTATGGGAGAGTTCTCCACACTTTTTTGTCCCTTTGCGAACCCAGAAGTCCTCTGGACAAGAGAAAAAGGTTAATAGAGCTTCTAGGATAAAAAACCATTGAGAAGACGTGATCAATGGTTTTTTTGAGCTTAAAGCTTATCCCTACATGGTTTGAAAGCTATTTTTATTCTAGGTTTTGTTGAGGTTCCACTAAGAGGGATGTCTAATTATATCAATTCTCCAAAATCTGGCTACAAGAGTTTGATCTCCCTACCTTCGTCTCCCTTAAAAAGGGGAACTTAAATTCGATAATTCGATCTGTAGTTTTTATGGGTGAGAATTGGTATTAATTAACTTTTACCCAAATACTGCGGAAATATTTTTCGGAATTATTTTTATCGATAATATCTTTACAGGGAGTATTACCAACTCGCTCGATTGTACCATCATCGCTTAAAATCTGAAAGCGATCTTGGAAATGGGGATAAAACAACAAAGCTTCTGGACGAAACCCGTCAGGGAATTGCAGTGATTCTATCTTTTCTGGGGCATCTTCTTTTTTTCCTGACCAAGTATAGAAAACAAATTGATCGCCTCCATGAAATTCTCCAGCAATAATTAAATATACTTCTAAAGCTGGCCAAAATTCAATGCTACGAATTCCTAATCCTCCCAAATCTAACAAGATAGGATCACCAAATTCAGCCCGAGCATTGGTGGAATTAATAACTAAACTTTGAGGATTTTTTAGAGTTAATAAAAGAGCTTTATCGTTTGGTATAGGATTACGAAAACCGATTAAGATATTTCCGTCTGGAGTTGCCGTTAAACCTTCAATATTTAATCCACCTTTAGCTTTGGGAGCTTTGGTTTCTGCTGTTTTGAAATCAAATATTTTAGCCAATTGAGAGTCTTCGATAATATCGCGCAAGACTAACTGAGTATAAGACTCACCCACTTGAACTATACTAGAGCCGTCATCGGTAATTTTACTAGCAAAAAATTGATGACGAGGGAGTTTTCGTTCAGCATTTTTATTGCGGCCATGGGAAGTAATCCAATAGATTATGTCATTTAGCACAGTTACCCCCTCCAAGTCGATTTCTTTATTTTTAGGATTTTTTTTCAGCCAACTATTAATGTCAATTGTTTCCAGTGCTTTTCCCGACTCTTGAGAGGAATAAATCCAGAGAATATTACCTAATTCTGGATCCGCCTCATCATTACCAACAACAAATTTATTTTCTCCTAAAGCAGTGGCTGCAGAAGCATCACAAATTCCTTGATGTTTGATTTCTTGGATAATAGAAAATTTGAGAGGTTGCATGATTGTATTCTCCTTGTTAACCAGAAAAGTGAGGATTAAGAAAATTATAGGCAATAAAAGACAAAAAGACAAGAAATTACTAGAAATAATCTGAGAAAGGACTGGTTTGAGGATTGATTAAAAATCGGTAATGGGTTTACCAGTATTACGCACATTGACAAACTTCCCTAAAACATCAAACCAAAAAGACGCACTCATCGCCACGGCTACTCCTCTCATTAGCCAGCTAAAGACAGCTTATAACCAGTCATTTTGTTCTTTTAAGTATATTGATTGAAACTTGATAATAAAGAGTCATTATTGTACAAAGATTCCACCGTATTTTTCCCCAAGAATATTTCCAGAGCTTTTTTTAAATTTCTAGCCCGAAATTCTAATAAGGCGGCCAATTGTTCCTGTAATTCGCAGACAATAAGGCTGGAAGCTAAGTAGATAAAGATTAGAGGAACAATAATTTCGAGAAGGGTTCCTAGGTTCATTTTTAAGACCTCACTATTGATTTTACAAGTTTTTGTTTTTAGTTATGACCAAAGCAAATTAAGCCAATTCTTCGGTTAAAATGCGGCGGACAATTTCGGTGACAGCGGCGGCTAAATTGGTATCTCTTTCCCTGTCGGAACCGTTGGGAGTACGAAGAGCTAAGGAGAAAGTTCTCAGTTTAGCTGGTTGCACACGATTATCAACAAATTTGACGAAAGCTACATAAGCAAAGGAACTAGGACCGAAGCCAACTTTAGAAATTACCACAGGTTGACTAATCACATTTATCACACCTAAAGTTTCTAAAGCAACATCAATATATCGTGCTGCATCGGTTCCCATAGCACGAACAACGGTTTCTAAACTATTCCATTGACTGCCGATAAAACGAGTATTAGTAGTTAAATGTAGATGCCATCCTAACATCGTAATTAAACGCACTAAATCATAAGTCGATACATCATTTGTTCCTGTGGTATTATCTACTGGTGATCTTAAGACGGTAGCACTGCTACTTAAATCTTTGATAATTGGATCTTGAATCAGAGAAGGATTAAAATATCCCCCAGTAAATTTACAACTGGTATTTCCCGTTTGAGCTTTTAGCCAAGCTTCCAAATCCTCTCGTTTAGTAAAGCGTTTAAACAAGGCTCCAATTTGATTCGAGCGTCCCAGAGAACCATCAGCATCTTTTCTATAGGAAACCATATCAACCACCAGATCAAAAAATTTAGGTTTGGGAGAATTAGCTGGTTCAATCACACAATTATCAACATCAACTGTAGGGAATTTCCCATTAATTTGTTCAATTGCGTTAAGAACTCCAATGAATTTAGTGGCACTGAGTAATTGTTCTGGATTAAAGGCATCTTTCCCTAACCAATGGGTTTTGATTGGACTGCTGCCATCGCCAAAACTTCCCACACATACACAGGCATGAGAGATGTTACTGGCCAGAAAATTTAAGCCATTTGTGTCAATATTGGGTAAGTTTTTCCGTTGGGGATAATCGCTAAAAGTAATAGTTTTCCCTGATCCTACGAGAGTAAAATTAGTTCCGTAGGAAACTAAATTAGTCCCGTCTGGTTTCTGTTTTAAGTGTTCAGGATAGTCGTCCACTTCCATCGCAAAAGGCGAATTCCGCAGTGTTCTAGCGACGAATGACTGAGTTACCCCAATATTGACCGGTGCGATTGAATTATCTTGGATGGTGGTTAATTTGTTAAGTATAAATTTAGTATCTTTGGCTTGATCTAAGATAAAAGGTAGCTGTTTTGTGTCAAGTAAATTAGTAGCAATATTGGGATTCATTGCCACTGTGTCAGAAGGAAGTCCAGATAAATCCAAGGCTTGACAAAATTCTTTGAGTCCTCGCCAAGTAAAAGTATCTCCAGTGCCTAAATCACCATCAATCCATTGTCCACCGGGATATAATCCTAGGTTAGCGAGTTTAGTTTGAATTTCTCTTACTAACCCTTGATCCGCTTTTAGCTGGGAACGGGTCAGAGTTTTGTTATCGTTAACAATGTCTTGTAAAGTTGCCATAGTTTTGTCCTTGAAAGAGATTAGGAAAGGATAGGAAAAGTATTAAAGCAAATTCTTAATGACAACAAACCAAGGTCGAGTAGTGTCCTTTACTTTACCATTGGTATCAAGTTTTAGGGTCTTTTGGGTAACTGAATCGCTGACATTTCCTCCAATAATATCAATTTCATTCGTTCTTTTTGCTACTACCAAATCACAATGAGAAATATAATTGTCAGTGGTATCATAAGTAACTCCTGATTGACGAGGAGCGCAAACTAAATCACCAATTTCTGGAGTTACTTCATCAATTTTAAAAGCCACAAAAGGAGCATTAATGACTTGATCTTTGCGTTTTTTAACACTATCTCGAATATAAACTGAATGACTCGCATCTCGCTTAAATTTATCGGCCGCACCTGCTTTTGTCATGATCCAAGAAATAAATGCTGCTGACCAAGGTACGTTACCCACATCAAAACGAGTGTCAATATCGTTACGATTTAGAGCTTCTTTCCAATAGGTAACAATGCGTTGCCAAAACCCATCTTCTCGTTCTTTTCTTTTCCCTTTTTTAAAAAATTCCCATTCTTGAGTAGCAATATTAACTAAGTTTTGCTTAAAATTTTGATCGACAAAAATTTCGACATGAGAAATAAAAGCAAACCAAGTAGTCATACCATCACGAGGCGTTTCTAATTGAATTTCCCAGTGATTATTAGGAGCGGATCGATATTGTTTGATGGCTAGGGTATCCCCTTTTGCTAAGGGAAATTTTTGGGAATCTGTTAAGGTACTGCTATCTTGAGGTAAAGCCTTGATGACGGTATTCACTAAAGCTTTTAGGGTTTTGTCAGCCATGATATAAAGTCTCCTTGAGAAAATAAAGAACGATTGAACGATTAGGATTTGTGCAGTGTATTTAAAGCACTTTTAATCCGGGTATCAGTAATCACAAAGGCAGTGAAGGTTTTGCTAGGATCACTCTTAACATGGGAGAAGGGATTTTTATTAGTAATTCCCAAAAAAGTATCAATCTTATTTCCTTTAATTGCACTCCCCACATCCGCCGCAAAGAAATAACCATCATGCTTCACTTTTTTTCCCGAAGGCAAAATGACTTCTTTTCCTCTTGCATCAGGAATATAAATAACTGTTCCTAAAGGGATCACGGTTTTATCAACAGCAATGGTACGATAAGGAACTAAGATAAAGTCTCCTGAACCATCTCCAAAAGATCCTTTAGCTGGGGCAAATAAAGAGCGATTCATGGCTCGGATAATGGCCTCTTTTAAGCTCGGAAAAAAGGGTTTACAATTGGTTTGAGCGGTTGTTCCGGTTGTGGCAAAGTTAAAGGTTTTAAGGGTATTGCTATCCGTTTTAACTTGTACAGTGCCTTCTAAAGCGGCAGTACACCAGTCTTTTTTAGACAGTTTAACGCCTAAAGAAGTACCACTGGAATTTTTTAAGGCAATGGCATCGGTCGCACTACTCACTTGAGCTTGATGAACAAAGTAGAAAGTAGAAAATAGGGTCAATTTTTTATCTTTAACACCTTCTGTCGGTTCAGGAAAATCAAAGATAATTTGAGATTCAGTTAGGGCAATTAGGACAGGAACAAATTTATCCTTTTGAGTAGGGGAAGTATAGCTAAATTGTGCAAATGCAGGAGAGACAAAGCTGCTCATAATAACTAGATAAATCCCTGCGATAATTAATAGTAAGCGTTGCAAATATTTGTTCATAATTAACTCCTAAGAACGAATTTCAGTTAAAATGTCATTGAGTTGTTTTGACCACTGGTCTAGGTTAAAATTCTGGGGGTCATCATGTCCACCCTGTACGATTTGATCAAGAACAACATGAAAAGCAGGAATTAACCATTTTCCGCGCCGTACACTGGCCGCAACATAAACAACTGCTAGGCGATCTAATTGGGCTTTGGTAAACCCGGGATCGGGCGATTTAGCATCATTTTTTCTGGGTGGAGAACACTGTATTTGACCAGCATTTGGTTGACATCTTCTAGGTTGAACTAATTCAACTGCTAAGAATAAACCCTTACATTTATTCACCCCACAAAATTGATCCGATTCTCGTTTTGTAGAACGCCAAGGGATATTAAAATCCTTACGAGTGACGGAATCTCCCACTCGATTAATAATGATATGGGCGGGAGAATTGTCGCCACTACCATATTGATTGAAGTTGTTAAACCTCCAACTAGCTTCATTAATATTATTGGGAAAGGGATCATTTACAAAATTAGGGGTACTGGTATCATGAATAATAAAATAACGAGCCAATTCTGCACTGGGATTATTATTATTGGTTCGTGAGACAGGGTTATCTAATGAACCGCCAATGTTTGCTTCGTTAATTCCTTGAGCTTGTAGATATCGTCTTAATTGCTCTTTACTGATATCGATGGTGGGTCTAGTTAAGAGTTGATCGAACGGAGCAGGTAAACTGGTTAAAGTTGGTCCTACATTCCCAAAAATCTTGGGTTGACGCAATAAACATTTAGCCTGATCGATAGAAGAAATCTGAGAAGTCGGTACTATTTGACAAACGGTTTGAGCTTGGATTTTTGCTTGAAAAAATAAGATTATTACTAAAGTAAATCCAAAGATCATGAATCGCTGAAAAATCTTGAATAACACAGCTTTACCACTCCTTGAAATCTTGAAATAAATAGAAAGACAAATTTCTTCTAACTAGATAACTGGACATGACTGACTAAAATTGATGCTTGAGGGCTGCAAACTGAATTGATGATCAGAACCCCAAGAAAGCCAAGGAAATCAAGCTAGATAAAATTGTTGATAGCCGACGCTAACAGGTGTGGTGGTTCCTTGCAAAACAAAGACTGCATCGTTAAAGAATTTAATAAAGCGATCGCAGTGTGCGGAAGTACCGGTGGGAAATTGACGCATTCGCCAACGGTTGTTGGAATTTTTGTTTTCGGGTGGAGAACCAGCATTGTGGGCACAGGCAACTTTGGGCGGATCTAACAAAGTTTTCAAGCGTTGATCGGCAATAAATGACGTTCCTGCTTTAATAGAAATACTGGCATTTTTTAAGTCATCTCGATCGATGGTTGAATTATGTAATGTACCTCTGGCCGTAGAAATTAATGTTTGCATTAGGCCAACACTGATCAAATGAGGGGTGATAGAATCAGATACATAACCCGGTTCTTTGCGGATAGCGTCTGCTTTTCCGTTCGATTCTGTGGCAATGGTGGCAATAATAATTACTGCTGGCACATTAAAATGTTTTGACCATTGATTAATTTCATCAGAAAAATTATTCCAAATTTTAGTAGCAGTCGCCGGTTGACCACTGGTTCGCTCAATGCCGCTACCTTCAATTTCCACTCCATCTTCTGCCAATCGCCAGCGCACACTATTAGGAAAAGCCCGATGAAAATTTTCTAGGGGATTATTGTCATTGTCATCGGCAAGATCGGGAATTTCTAAAACTTGTCCCACGGAAATTTGATTAGGATTGGCAATATCGTTGGCTTCTTGAATTACCACAAACTTTGAAGCATCACCATAAAATTTTAAAGCAATTCCTCTGAGGGTATCTCCCGATTTAATCGTGTAGGTTTGCATAAAATCATCTCCTGATGTTATCGATCTTTACTCAATTGTTACTGTCCGAGTTGTGCCATCCCAAGTTACAGAAAGATTTAGTGCTTGTGCCAAATCTACTATTTTCACAAAGCCGAATTGTTCAATTTTCTTGATGATTTCTTGTTGGCTAGTTCCATCGGTAATATCCATCGGTTTATTGCTGTGTTCAATCAGCAAAAATCCTAAGGATTTTGCTTCTTCTCCATCAGCAAATTTTAATTCCATCACTTCTTGATCATTGGCAGTAATAATTTGCCAATTAAAAGTATCTAGCAAAGGACGAATCTTGACGATACTTTTTTCATTAAATATCTGCGCTTCTCGGAAGGGTTTTCCTTGAACAACTGCTGTGATACTAGCCGGAGTTTCCACTAAACCAGAAACGCCCGTTAATTTGGTTTTGACTAGGGTTCTAAATTGATCTCCCACCTGTCTTTTACTTAAAGATGTATCCCAGGGTAAAACCATTGGATCCCATTTTCCGCGTTGGGGTTTATTAGGAAACTCACGTTCTACTTCTCCATGACCTAAAACGGTTTTAGCTGTTACTTCAATATCGTAAAAATCACATAGTTCTGCTACTACCTGCGCCATGGTTTCCCATTGGGTTTGTGTCATCGGAAAACTTCCTGCTTTAAATGGTTTTTCCACCGCACCACTCATACAACAGACGCTAACTCCGATTGAACCCGTACCAAACAGTGCCGTATGAGCCGCATAAACATTATCTGCGGTGGAAACATTATCTTTAATTGAGTGAGTTCCTCGCACTAACTTACCATCATCTTCGATTGAAATATGATAATGAGATTTATCGTTGCTAGATGCTTTATGTCCCCCTGCCGTCCAGTGAATAATGATTCTTTTCATCGAACAGTTAGGCATCCGTGCTGTCGGTACAATTCCCATAGTTTTTACCTCTCAATTATTGAATTATCTGGTTATTTAATCAATTAAACTAAGCTCTCACGGGAGGGCGAATAGCAAAGTGAATGTGGTTATCATGACCAGGAGCAAAATTGCATAGTTTTTGTCCCAAAAAAGTTTCATCTTTCAGGGTCGCATCATTAAAAAACACTTGACTAACCAGTTTTTGTCGTCGCATGGCTTTAGTCAGAGCGCGTGCTGCGGTTCGGTCAAAATTGTCACTTTCCCAAGTCATTCCGCCATGTTGTCCATCCGTGCGCGGAAGCCTTACATCACACATTAAACCCGTTTCGTGGCCTGCGTGTTGGGGGGTGTCTCCTCCTGTGGGTTTACTAACATCATTAATAGAAAAAGCGGCACTACTAGGATTAGAAACTCGGAATGTATTATGATAGTCAGCAGCAATTTCTAAGATGGCATCTGCTAACCAACTTGTTCCAAAATCATGATCATCATTGGTTTGATTTTTCTCATGATTAATTAAGCTAATAGAAGGATTACTATCGGGCATGGTTTGCCAACGGGGTGCATTGGCCGCTTCTAACCATTTCTGAGTGGTATTGTCCACATCTATTCGTCCATCTCCACCTAGAGTTTCTCTCCCTGCAATAATCGATTGAAATAATTTAATAGCAAGAATGAAACCTGTATTCAAGGCTGCACTGTTGGGATCACCGACAAAAGTATAGCCGAGGGAATGTAATCGCTGTTTGACCGCAATCTTATCGGCTGTTCGGTTGATTCCTCCTAATCCGACACTTCCCGTTAAATTCAGGGTAACTGCACCTGTTGCCTTCGGTGGAGAAGCCTTGATTTTGATTTCTACACTTTGATTATCAATGGCTATTTTAACAATGCGATCGCCTGCTTGTAAGAAGACAAATTCGGCTTTCCATTCTCCTCCTTCTTCTATTTCAATATCATCTAGGGGGAATTGATTATCAATTAAAACGGTCAATTTTTTGCCTTTGTCGGCAGCAGCTGCGGTTCCTTCAATCCGAAAACTTTGTCCCACTTCCACTTCCTTGGGAAAACTGGTTACTTGTAAGGTATCGGGGGGTGGTGGAATAACAATTCCG
This sequence comes from Microcystis sp. 49638_E5, assembly GCF_021300285.1. NCBI lineage: Bacteria > Bacillati > Cyanobacteriota > Cyanophyceae > Chroococcales > Microcystaceae > Microcystis > Microcystis sp. 49638_E5. The sequence continues at coordinate 29,981 of NZ_JAJTDH010000031.1, forward strand.
TTGGCTTTTGCTAGTAAAGTCCTCGCTTCGGGAACAAGTTTTAACACTTTGCTGATATAACTTGTATCGGCAGCAAAGCCTTTGCTTTGAATAAAACCGATAAAGTTTTCAGGAGTTTGAGTATTTTCTTCTAATCCTTTATAGGGTTCACGGGTTAAAAATTTCCAATAACCTCGCAGAAATTTGTCAATATCCGTGAATAAGCAAAAGTCCATCGCTTCCGGTTCAGAAGGTACTTTAATCGATTTAGGAGTAGCAAAAGGAGTCATTTCCTTGCGCCATTTTAAACCGGCGAAGTTTTTCTGTTCCTCGGCTAGTTTACTGGTGGCTCTGGCGGACTCTAATAGCCATTGAGCGAGAGAAACTTCTTTTAAATGACTAAAATGATCGGGAGGAATTGCAGTTAAGTTAACTTGCCGATTATCGGTAGCGTCAACTTCTCGAAAAATTATGGACAAATCAGCTTGAGCATATTGTTGAACTAAGTCATCTAGTAAAGCCACTGCTGTCTCCTGTAAGCGGTATAAAATCAATTATTTTGCTGATATATTTCCCTTTATTTTGAGAAATAAATCGATAAATTTCTGTCTATTGCACGATCTTGGCAAATTCCTCAAAAATGAAATGTTCATCTCGATTAGCCTGACTTTTATCAGGCCATTTCACCCAAAAATGTCTTTCTTCCAAGCGCACATCCAACACCGCATAATCTCCCGGTTCAATCTCAACTAAAGTACTTGCCTCTAATTCAGAGGATTGTTCTGTGGAGGGTTTAAGAACAGTTTTTTGAGTAATTCTTAGGGTAGCTGGCTCTGGTGTGGAGTTGTCATCAGCATCCCCAATTAAACCAACTTTAATCGCTTCTGCCATCTTTTCTGCATCAAAAAGATCCATGTCTGCTTGGGAATCCACAAAGCAACATTCAATTGAAATCGCCGGCATTGAAGTATTTACCAACACAGAAAAACGGGTATTTTTTACTCCTCTATTTTTAAATCCTAGCTTGACAATTTCCGTCAAAACTGATTTAGCGATCGCTTGAGAAGTTTGACTGGTACCATAAACCTCCGATCCCGTTGCCTTGGTGGTGGGTTGAAAGGCATTAAAGTGAATAGAAACAAAAATATCAACGTTATTACTATTAGCTTTATTAGCTCTTTTTTGCAAAGAATCATTAACACTAACTGCACTGGTCGGGGTGCAGTTAATTACTGAATGACCCGCTGCGGCTAATTTAGCAATTAGGCGAGTACCCACCTCTTTAATAACAACATCTTCCTGTCTAACTCCCGATGCGCCAATGTCATGAGGTGGGCAATTATGACCCATATCAATCCCAAATTTCATCTGTATACCTCCAGTTTATTTAATGTTTATTTATTGATCAATTCCTCTGAATATACTCTACCTCAATTGAACTAATAAAAATCATATTTTTACAAAAATTTACTATTGTTCCATAGCAATTTTTACTAGAAAGTTTGGCAGCAATAATGCTATTCTAAATTAAGCTTTAGAATAGCATTACAATCAATTATTTTTCTTAACCATTAACTTGACTCCTTGTAGCTTTTAGCGTATCAGAGACTAAAGCGGGTAAACCATGAAATAGCTTAGTTCCTGTGGCAATACCCAAGGCTGACAAAACTAAATCTAATTTATAGAATGTAGCGATTTGCTCAGGTTTTGTTGTCGTCATATTTACCAAAGGTTCTAAAATACGAATCCCTGTAAAACTTGCCATAAAACCAAAGACAAGACTTAAGAGGAGAGCATATTTTTTGGTTAGAGTTATGTACTGGAGTAACTCTTTTTGTTTTGAGATTAATTGTGCTTCTTGTTCCTCCGTTCGAGGGGCAATATTTTTCAAAAGACTAATCTCTTGTTCTAAAACCTCTTTCTGAGGATTACGCCAAGCAGCAATAAATAATTCTACGCTACGTTCCACCACCGCAACAATAGCAATTGTGCCAATGAAAATTTTATCTAGGGCGATATCTCCTCTCAGAGTTAATGAGGGAAAAATGGCAATATTAGCAAGCAGTAGAAAAGCCACCAATCCGACTAGAAATAGCAAAAACCAGAAGGGATTATTTAGCAAAAATTTTTCAGTTTTTGTAGCCATGCTATGCAAGGAAAGAGAAGATTGAGTCATGAATTTAGCTCCTTTTATGGATAATTTTGAATCTCAAAGAATAAATTAAACAAATTGATCGGTAGCAAGAATTTGAGCAAATTTCTTATCCCTGTCAGCCACGGTTTCTGTGGTGGGAATATGGTCTAATAAACTACTATAGAAAAAATAGGCAAAACCAGCAAAATCTCGCTCACGAGTCTCCTGAGTTTGTGCTTGAATTAATTGGAAATTTACTCGTCTATCACTGGGTTTTAAACCTGTGAGAATACCGATGACGGTGGGAATATGCTCCCGCGCTGCTTTTACCTCTGATTTATCGATTTCTCTCTCAAAACTCTGGACATCTCCACGATAAGTTTGCAATGCCAGTTCTTCAATTAATCCTTCCTTTTCCCATGCTTCCCAATCAGCTAAAGCATGATTGATCGAAAATCCTAAAGGATTGGGAGAAATGGAGAAAATACAATCGTCTTTTTCCGCTTTAATGGTTTTAAAAATCAATCGCACTAACTGAGTTAACTTCTCCTTGCGCCAATCTTTAAATTTCGCTAATTGGGGATTACTTAAGGGACTAACTGAACCAGTTTCCTCTTGAAAAAGTTTGATGGTAAAGGAGTCAAAACCCATACTAAAATCAAAATTTTTAGTACCATTAGGCAAGAGTTTTGCGTGATGAATAGCGAAGTGATCATCTAATTGAATACCATCAATTTCATAGTTTTTAACCACTTCACGAATAAGACTAACCCAAAAATCTTTAACTTCAGGATGAGCGGGATTTAAGCGGCAATTTCCATCACCATCAACGGTATTTTTCTGTTGATGAGTAAGCATAAACCAATCTGGTTTTTGGGCAACTAAGGGAGCAGCTGGGGGAACCATTAAACCATATTCAAACCAAGCAATAATCCGAAAGTTATACTTTTCTGTCTGATTAATCTCAATGATTTCTGCTAGTAGATCTCTACCGACTAACTCTTTTTCAAGGTTGACTTTTTTGAGGGTTTCTTCATCAGCAGTGAAGACATTATCAGCAATTTGTGATTGAAAAAACACATAGCCTTTGTTCCAAACTACTAGATAAAGAGTATTAAATCCTAAATTTTTAAGTTTTTCCAACCCAGCTTTTAAGTTATCTTTAGACTTGAGAATATCACTGTCAACATTGGTGAGCCAAACGCCCCGTATTTCTTCTACTTGTACATGATCATCAAAGAAAAATCCCGCTTTACCCACTGAACCTTGTTCTGCGGCTAACTTGACAGAATAATGATTATTTTGGCGAAAATAAGATTTAATTGGTAATTTAGTTCCCGCTTTGATTAAGAATTTTTGCCCACTATTGAGGGTTTCAGAAAAAGCTGTGGAAGACTTGAAAAACGTATCCTGAAGAATATGAATGTGCAGCATATTTTTTACTCTCTCTCAGACAAAGGATAAATGAACCTCAAATCCGCAGCAGCGACGGGTTCGGAAGACAGACAAAAGGCAGCAGGAACAGGGAATAACTCCACGTTCTCAAGCGCACTTAGTTCTGATTAATTCTCAGAATTTGCTCACGGCAAAATATAGTCAATAACCGACCCCAACTATTGCTGAACAGTTAACACTACTCAACTGTTTACCTAGCTTGAAAGCAACACTTAAACAGGCAAACCAAGAGCCGATGGTTCCTCCTATTGACCTAAGGTCAAGGCAAAAGGGTTTGGGATCAAAGATTGGTTAGTTAGGGAAATAATTTGGGAACAATTTAACTTGCCCTATGATAACCATAGATAAACAAAAAAAATACTGGTTCTTCCGAACTTACCATGTAAAATCAACTAGCAAAATGCCAATTTAATAAACATCTAAGACTAAAGTTTTTAAAGTTTCTAAATCCATAGCCTCTCCTTTTAATCACC
>NZ_JAJTDH010000112.1:0-8739 GCF_021300285.1 Microcystis sp. 49638_E5
GAGCCAGGATCAAACTCTCCATGATGAATCGTTTGATTCTTTTGACTTTTTTTTGTCTCCCCCTTGCGGGTTTGACTTTTTTGTTATAGAATTGCTTCTAAACGAGGCTGTTTTGCTTGGCTTTCAAACTATTGTTTTGTCTAGGTTCGAGCGTCGTTTGTTTCGCTTCGCTTTCGCTTTGCTTCAACCGCGCATTTATCAATGTATCTAACTTCCCTAAGTTTGTCAACCCCTTTTGGCAAAATTTTTTGATCTTTTTTCTATCCCTTGCTACGTAAGCTTTTCGGACCTTAGTGTTTTTTGCTAGTCCCTTGATCAGAACTGGCGGGGCGGACAAAACAGTTTATCTGTACTAAATATTTTTCCTCTATTTAATTTTTTATTCAATCCCTCTCGATCGCCTGGTCGATTTTGAGGTATGGTTCCTTGAGAGTCTATTTTCTAATCGGAAAGCCCTCATGTCTCGCCGCTCTGCTTTACAATCCTATTTACTGGTGCGTTTACTCCTAGCTCCCTTGATGTTATGGACGATCGTGACGGTGGTTTTTCTACTGATGCGTGTTGCCCCAGGTGATCCCACGGATGCGATTTTAGGCAACCGCGCCCCTGAAAGTGCCAAAAATGCCCTAAGAGAACAATTAGGACTGAATAAACCCCTATTTTTCCAGTACCTAGACTATATTTTTCACCTAATGCGCCTCAATTTAGGAAACTCTTTAACCAGTAAGGGGGTGACGGTATGGGAGATTATCGCTAAACATTTTCCAGCGACGGTGGAACTAACTTTTTATGGGATGCTGATTGCAGTGATAGTGGGAGTCGGATTGGGAATTATCACCGCTTCCCGTCCCAATACTCCCTTAGACGCGGGGGGACGTTTATTTGGACTGATAACCTATTCCTTGCCGATTTTTTGGGTAGGAATGCTCTTACAGCTAATTTTTGCGGTACAGTTGCGCTGGTTTCCTTTGGGGACTCGTTTTCCTTTGAGTGAAACTCCACCCCAGACAATTACGGGTTTATACACCCTTGATAGTCTGATGACTCTGCAACTAGATAAGTTGCCCACAGCTTTGTATTATCTGGCCTTACCTAGTTTTACTCTCGGCATTCTTTTGAGTGGGATTTTTGAGCGGATGGTGCGAGTTAATCTGAAACAAACTTTGCAAGCGGACTATGTAGATGCGGCAAAAGCAAGAGGAATACCAGAAAAAACGATTATGATCGGCCATGCGCTGAAAAATGCTCTAATTCCCGTAATTACTGTCTTAGGATTAACTTTTGCGGCTCTTTTAGGTGGTGCAGTCTTGACGGAAGTTACTTTTTCTTGGCCGGGTTTGGGAAATCAGTTATATCGGGCGATTTCTCTGCGCGATTACCCAACAGTGCAGGGATTAATGGCTTTTTTTGCGACAATAGTGGTTTTTGCCAGTATTTTGATCGATCTAATCAATGCTTATGTTGATCCTCGCATCCGTTATTAATCAGGGAGAGAGAATTATGAATTATGAAGTGGGGGAGAAGAGAAAGGGGAGAGAGAGTTTGAGCATTTGTACTAATATAAATTTCCCATAGTCCTGACTAACATCTGAAAGCGCGATTCCGCTCTAAGATAGGAATTGCGCTTTGGAATAATCAAATAATATTGAATCTGTTCTTGATTTTATTCAATCGCCTCAGCGATGTGTTTTAAAATCTGCAAAACCTTATATATTTCTTCTCTGGAAATAAAGGGAGCAAATACCCTAGATAGGGCATAATGATGGACATTAGCTCTCAATTTGACAAATAAAAGATCATCTCCATTGGTGACGAGAGCAAAGCTAGGTTTTTCTGGCCGGGGATTAGCCATCAAATAGGCCAGGGTTTGCGGTAAGGCAGTCCAAACCGATAGGGCGGTTTTTTTGGATTCTACAATTACCACCCAAAACTGATTTAACCAGACTAAAACATCGATTCTACCCGATAGTATTTCTTCCCCATCATCGACGGTTAAGCTTACCGATTCCTCTGCGCGTACTCGAAAAGGCGGATCGTAAAAACCCGCAATCGCTAGTAAGGGAGAAACTAACAATAAAGTCACGGTTCCTTCTAATAACTGTCCTGCCGATCTTTGGTATAAATATCTTTGTCTTAGTTCATCTAAACTCTTTTTTTCATGGCTAGATAGAGACAGTAAATCACTTTGCCATTCGGGAAAAAATGCCCTATCTTCTGTTAAGGAGAGATTAAATCTTGTCTCAGCTAGGGCAATAGTCGTGATAACATCAGTAATAGCACTCGACATAAAAATTAGCTCACCAATCTAGATAAAATTTCTCGATGAATTAAAGCTCGATCGATTAAAAAATATTTGCGATCGCTGGTTAATGCCTCTCCATTGGCATAAAAATTAATCCAAGTGTTACTAATATCATTAACTGCCTCTGGTAACTGATCTAATTCCCAACCCAGCATCGGTACTTCGGCAATTAATCGCGACACTTTCGGATCATAACTAAGGGCAAAACAACGACAATCTTCTGCCGCGGCCATAATCAAACTATGAAAGCGCATTCCGATCACCATTTCTACCCCGCGAAATAAGCCTTTTAACTGTCTCGGATCCTCTAAACTAATGATTTGATGATTTTCCCCTAATTGACGGGCTACAGCTTCACAGAGGGGCAAATCCCGCGACTTTTGAAAAGGGACTAGGAGAATAAACGCCCCCGTACTGGTTTGTAAATCAATTAAAGCTTGGGTTAATTTATCTAATTTTGCCGGGGTTAATAGGGGATGGGGACGTAAATTGACGGCGATTCTTGGGGCAGGTAAATCCGATAATCCCTTGACTGATTGAGCGTCTAAAGCCCATACTGGATCGGGGGCAACAATGGGACTAATACCCCAACCAGCGACTAAATGAGCCGAAGCATCATCGCGCACAGTAACTAAACTACATTGTTTTAAGACTTTTTTGGTTAACCAACGTGTAAAAGGTCTATTTAATGGTCCAATTCCCTGCCCCCAAGCAATAGTTTTTAAGCCCAATAATTGAGCAAGAGCCATTAAACCACCGTAATAAATTGGGCTGGCAAAACTGGTGACATCCTGCATTAAACTGCCACCACCCCAGATAAATATATCCGCTTTTTTAAGAGTTTTAAAAACTTGCCACCAATCCCTACTAGGACAGGTTTCCACTCCATAACGTTGACTGGTTTCTCTGGGATTATTTGACAAAACAATAGGTTTAATTGCTGAGGGTAACATCTGCAATAGAGACACTAATAATGCCTCATCTCCTCCGTTTCCTCTCCCATAATATCCACAAATTACTGCACGCATATATTCAGTTATCAGTTATCAGTTATCAGTTGTCAGTTATCAGTTATCAGTTATCAGTTATCAGTTATCAGTTATCAGTTTATAGTGCTTTTCACGTTACTGAGGTATCGACAAGTTTTGCCAACAAAGGGTTTAAGCTCCTTGCTCATACCTCATTCTGATGAAAACTGCTATATCTATTTTCTTGTTCCCACTCATAACTAATAGCTTAAACCTGATCAGTGATCAGTGATCACTGATCACTGATTTAGTCGTCCATTTGCCAGGGTTCGGTGATGTTGTTTTCATCGAGGATATTTTTTGCTCTTAAAATCAAGATCAATTCACCTAGTATGGTGACATCGGGGGAACTATCAAACCATTGTAAAAAGACAGAATTATCCCTCTCCACTAGATAATAATTGTTCACGTCCCATTCGGCCAAAACTCGATCGATGACTAATAACACTTCCTCAGACCTGGTGGCAATCGATCGAGGTAATTGATCGCTAGGCCATAAAATCGCTACAGGATCGATCGCTTTGAGAATTGCTTGCCAACCGGGGAGAGGCACGATTGTTTGTTTATCCCCCACCGTTACCAGTCGAAAAGGTTCCTCGACGCTCAAACTTTCTGTGTGTTTTATATCAGTTACCGTCACCGGAAATCTTCCTACTAAAGGAATAATTCTGGCTAATTCGTCCTCATCCTGTAAACGATGAACGGGCAGCAAGGGAGCGCTACGGGCGGGAGTAACGGTAAAATCTTGTAGTAAGGACTCGATCGCCTGTCTGGCCGAGTCAGAATGGGCAAATTTCAAACCTTTAGCGATTAATTTCGCTCTTTCGGCTAAATCTCGCTTTTGTTTGCCCCGTTTCCAACACTGGTAAGCGATCGCATCTCCAGGATGACGGGTAAATTCACTGGGAATCTGGGATAAACGGGAAAAATCTTGGATAGCTTTGGCGATATCGTGTGCTTCAGCCACCTCAATCCTTTTTTCTGCCGCTAATTTCGCTGCCCCTAGTCTTTGTTCTTGGTTGAGAATCCGTAATTCGTATAGCACATCACTGCGCGGCCCGATGTAGTAACTTAACAAATCTTCATCTGCTCCCGATTTGATTAAACTCTCAAAAACTTGGGCAGCGACAATAATTAAATTTTGTTGGGCATTTTGAAACCCGGTTTGTTCAAAAATTAACTGGGAATCGTAGCCAGCTTTTTGCAGTTTTTGACATTTTTGCCCCCAATTCACCCAATTTCCTTCCTTATGAAGCAGCGAGCGCATTAATTCGGTCGCTTCCGTTTCGCTGATTCGATCATCTGTACTGCGAGGCTGTTCTGTCATAGACAACTTGATCAAGCTACAATAACTAAAATTTATCTAATCCCTCAAAAATCTTCAATAGCAATTAAGGTTAACAGGATAGACTAGATAGTAACAGGATAGCTGACAATCACCCCCTTCGTACCTGTTAGGGCAAGTTTATCTTCAATGTCTAGATTAAGAGTTAATGGAAGCATTCCCCCCTCGTCCACAACTAACCCCGGTCAAAGGACGATGAAAACCAAGCGTCACCCCAAAGATAGTGCCTTGGGTTTAGTCTCTACCCTCAGCTTTCCGGCGATCGTCGGGACGGCGGATATGATGCTAAAATCGGCAGAAGTTACCCTCGTGGGTTACGAAAAAATTGGCGGTGGTCACTGTACTGCGATCGTGCGTGGTAATATTGCCGATGTGCGTTTAGCAGTGGAAGAAGGGGCAAAAACCGCCGCACAGTTCGGACAATTGGTATCTAAATCGGTTATTCCCCGACCGATGCCCAATTTAGAGGTAATTTTCCCCATTGGTAGCCGTTTAGCCGAAATTGCCCAAAGTCAACGGGGTTTCAGCAAACTGAGCAATATGTCGATCGGTCTCTTGGAAACCCGCGGTTTTCCTGCTATGGTGGGGGCAGCTGATGCCATGTTAAAATCGGCCGATGTGCAGTTAGCTTCCTACGAAACAATTGGGGATGGTTTGTGTACGGCCATTATCCGGGGTTCGGTCGCTAATGTGGCCGTGGCCATTGATGCGGGAATGCGGGAAGCAGAGAAAATCGGTGAACTGCACGCGGTGATGATTATTCCCCGTTTATTGGAAGATTTAGAACATACTCTACCGGTGGCCAGCTACTGGTTAGAAACCCCCGAACCTTTACCGATGTTGTTACCCAATACTGTCCGGGAAAAACAACGGGAATTGGTCGCTTTACCAGAATTGGAAAAAACCAAAATACCAATTCGTCGCCAAGAAATGCAGGAAAAAGTGTTAGAAGAAGTGATTCCCGTGGAAGTTATCACCGATGAGGACAATTATTAATTTTTATTTTCAGCTTTGCTCCTGTGCTGCTAAAAGTACAGGAGCAAAAGGTTGAATTAGGGTTTGCGGGAAAAAGTTTGTTGGTGGGTGTGGGGTGGATACTTGTATCGGGTATGAATGATAATTTCACGGTAAAAAATCTTTACAGAAGACCCCGACAATTAAACCAATCGAATAATGATAAATTTTTGTCAAGGGGTGCGGTCAGATCGAATAATCGTCGCTAGAATTGGCCTAATTGTCAGAAATTTAGTCAGCCATTTTCTAGTAATGAGGAGGAGGTGAATGGACGGTTGCCCATTGGTGTGGATCATTATGGGTGTTGCTGGATCAGGAAAGACGGTTGTTGGTCGGCTCTTATCTGAGCGGCTAGAAAGTGATTTTCTTGAGGGCGATCGCAGACATCCCTTATCGAACATCATCAAGATGCTTTCACAGAAGTCTCTACAAGACGAAGACCGTCGTCAGTGGCTTCTAGAAATAGAGGATGATATTCGACGGGCAATAACTCAAAACAGAGAAGCTGTAATAACCTGTTCTGCTCTGAAAGCTTCCTACAGGAGACAACTGACATCTTTAGGACAAGTTCAGTTAGTTTGGCTAAATGTACCTGAACCAGAGCTAGAGCTAAGACTAGCCAACAGGTTAAATCACTATATGAAACTTGAGATGCTTCATAGTCAAATAGCTTCTTTTGAACCCATCAGTCCAGAGGAAAATGTAATTGCTGTAAACGGACTTTTGATGCCAGATGAAATTGTGAACGAACTGCTAGAAAAGGCGATGCAAATATTTCCAAACATGAAAAAACCTTGGTGGCAGAGATGCGCCGAGTAAAGATTTCTGCCAATGATGGTTATACCAAAAGTGATGGGTTGTAAAAGATGTCAGAAATGCATTCCTACGGTGTTAACAACCAAGCCTTTCGGCTAAAAGTTATGGGCTGGATCGCCTTATTTTCTTTGATTGTATCTCTACAATTACAACCGTTAATTGATTTGGTTAGGACAAACATCTCTAATGCCTTTCCTTTACCACGAGATGTATCCCCCATTTCTTTCTTTACAATTATATTTACCCTTTCTTTTATAGCTTATGATCGATGGTTATGGAAGCTAAACCCATTTGACAAAATACCTAGTTTGTCTGGCACCTGGATCGGGATGGGAAACAATCCTCACTTTGAACTGCTTCGTCTAGAACTAATGCAGATTGATCAGACTTGGACTAGCATATCCATATCAGTGGAAGTTTATCAAGAAAATGAGTCTGGTCCAGAAAATTGGCTGGATACAGTCCATCTGGGTACAGAACATTCTACGAATGCCCGTATTACTGAGTGTTTACGTAAATATTGTGACTTTAACTTTCAATACATACATGATGGTGAAGCAGGAGGGCAAGATTCATTTGGTGGAACATTTTTTCTCAAATATAAATATAAGAAGATGAAAAATAGGAAAGTGGAGATTCATGAGCTAAGTGGTAAATATTCAAATACAAAGACAGGCAAAAATACAAAGACAGGCAAAAATACAAAGACAGGCGAAAAGTTTGAAGGAGTAGTCGGTCGAATTGCTTTTCGTAGAGTTTCCTTTGAAATTTTGGAGCTTGAAGATGCATTAGAAAAGGGGAAGGACTATTTAAATGAGCTTACAAAAGAAATATCTTCTCGTATTAGCGATGACCCCGATATTTAGTGCGATCGCCATTGCCGTAGGGTGCGGTCCCTAATGCAAGTCCTCCTACTCCACTAATAGATTTTTGGGGAACGCACCATGCACATTGATTCAAGCTGTGGGTTAAAGTGCGATGTGGGCTAATCTGGCTAACAGGCTTTTGGGCGTGATATGGGGAAAAGTTCGGGCGATTGCGCCTAAATAGAGTGATATGCCGAAAGTTGACCCATATCGTTAGTCTGGAGAGTGTTATACAGAAAGCTTCCGTATAATCCCTAGTTAGACAGTCACTATGATTCGGTCGCCTAGAGAGGGGCTGTGGATTGGTTTCGCAGCCCCAACCTCCCATGGCTCCCTGCCCACCCCATTGACTTGAGACCCATACTTTTGCAAGGGTTCTCAGAGATGTGTCCCTCAGTCAGATCCGGGGGACGCCAGCCCAGAAATTAGGTGCTAAGCTTATCTTTGAAAATCAAGTAGAAATTACTGGAGGATGCAATCATGCCGACACTTCGAATTCTGTATATAGAATGTATAACAACAGGTACAGGTCTTTTCTGGAAAGAGAATGATAAAGCGTTCTCGAAACTTCTAGGTAACATCTTGGACGCTCAGAATAGGTTGCTAGGAACGGCTGGAGCGATAACAGGGTTGACGCCTTTGAAGGTGCTGAAAGATGCAATAAACGTGGCGGGAGACGTATGGAAGGAGGTGACCGATCTGATTGAAAGCCTCGGTCTTGACGGCTCAGATGATTTCTATATAAGTCTTTCTGACCAGGAGAGACAGCAGAAGGTATGGCCTTTACAAGAAGACTATTTTGAATTGGGTAATGAAAGACCTCGAATCACTCTTGATCTAACAATTCCATACGATAGGACGATAACAGTCTATTTTTGGGAAAGAGATACTGGAAGTGACGATGATATTCTTGGTAGCCTCTCTGTGATTAGCCATGAGCTTGCAGGGAGAGGGGGTGAACCTGACACTGCTACAGGTATATTTGTGGGAAGCAAACAAGAAAATTCCTTGTATTACATCGTATTTTCGGGCGGTGTCGCCTTAAACAGCGATGGAAAACCGTCCCCATTAGGAACATCCGCTGCTGCTCTTTCTAAGATTGGCAGCTCTTCATCAGATATTCAAGTAGATCTGGCAGATTTATTATCGGTAACTGCCATCAGCGGAGTGCCCGGTGGGGTGACATTGTTTGCGATCAAGGGTGATCGAAAGGTGTGGAGCCAGTATTATGATCCCCGCGTTGAGAATCCAGCGTGGTCAGGATGGTTTGAGTTAGGGGGTGGCGTTTCCCCAGAAACCACAAACGTGTCTGCCGTTAGCTCATTACCCGGCGCAGCCAGTCTCTTCGTTGTCGGTTTAGATGGCCGA
>NZ_JAJTDH010000032.1:0-51266 GCF_021300285.1 Microcystis sp. 49638_E5
TTGCTTTTCGTACCATGCTTGTGTTCGTTCGTGGAGAGCTTTATTGTAAACCAATCTTACACAGCCCAATGTGCGCCGCAATAGCGACTCTTGTTTTGGTGTGGGGTAAAATCGGTAAGAATAGGCTTTTTCCATGTCTCACATTTTAGCATATATCGTGTAAATGTGCTAATATTTGACGGTAAAGCCGTCGTAGAACGACGGGGTTTCAGACCCAAATTTTCGATGAAAAAGATTTTTTGTCAAGGGTGGGAGTGGAATTTAATACTTTTTTCAGTTTTTATCGCCATGATACTGCCAGAGTTGGCGGGTATCGGCATTATTATCGTGTTAATTAGGGTTTTTACCGGCAATTTTCGGGCAATTATCCAGTCGCGTCTCAATCAAGGTCTCGGTATCGTCACACTTTGGTTAATGATTAGTGCCAGTCTTTCCCCAACTCCGGGGGATGCTTGGATTGGTTTAGGAAATTTCCTGCCTTTTTTCTTCTTTTTTAGCAATATTCGGCAATTAATTAAAAAACCCTCTCAATTGCGTCAACTAGCTTGGGTGATGGTTATCCCCTCAGTTTGGGTAGTGGTGATGGGATGGGGACAAATTTTTCTCGGTTGGCAAAAACCGGAAGCATTAAAAGGGATTTTTACCTGGCCCTACGGGGTGGGGGGTGAACCGAGCGGGCGAATGTCTTCGGTTTTTATGTATGCTAATCTTTTGGGGGCTTATTTACTGATAACTCTGATTTTAGCGATCGGTCTATTAATTCTAACTTGGCGGCAGTGGCACAGACAAAGAAATAACCTTTTAAATCTCAAAATCGGGTTTTTAACTTTAACCATATTTATCGATAGTGTAGGGCTATTTTTAAGCAATTCTCGCAATGCTTGGGCCTTAGCCTTTTTAGGTTGCCTAATTTTCGCCCTTTATCTAGGTTGGAATGCCTTAGTCGCCGGTTTTGTCCTCTTGGGAGGGGTGATTTCTCTTGCTTCTTGGGGACCCAATCCTTTCAGGGATAGTTTCCGTTTCTTGGTTCCTAGGGCGATTTGGGCGCGATTATCCGATGAAATGTTCCCCAATCGTCCTCTAGCTACGCTCAGAGCAACTCAATGGCGTTTTACTCTAGAAATGACCCAAGAAAGACCCCTATTCGGTTGGGGATTACGCAGTTTTACACCTCTCTACGAAAAAAGTCAGGGATTATGGTTAGGTCATCCCCATAATTTATATTTGATGTTAATGGCAGAAACGGGAATTATCGGCTTAATTTTATTGTCTGTTTGGGTGGGTTGGATTTATGCCCAAGGGGTGCGTTTATTTATCTTTCTACGGCAACAAAAAGCCGGGGGTGAGTTAATTATCTTTACCTATCTGGTAGCTTTTGGTGCTTGTGTTTTATTTAATCTCGTCGATGTTACCCTCTCCGATGTCAAGATTAATACTATTGTTTGGCTTCTCTTGGCTGCCATTGCTGGGGTGAGTCAAAGGTTAAATTATGAATTATGAATTATGAATTATGAATTATGAATTATGAATTATGAATTATGAATTATGAATTATGAATTATGAATTATGAATTATGAATTATGAATTATGAATTATGAAGAATTATGAATTATGAATTATGAATTATGAATTATGAATTATGAATTATGAATTGGGAAGTGGGGTGTAGGGTGTGGGGTGTGGGGTGTGGGAATTGGGGAATTGGGGAAGTGGGGAATTGGGGAATTGGGGAATTGGGGAGAGGGGAGAATAAATAAAAATAATCTCCTATCTCCTGACTCCTATCTCCTGACTCCTATCTCCTGACTCCTATCTCCGGAATCCTGACTCCTGACTCCTGACTCCTGACTCCTGACTCCCAACCCCACCAACAAACTTTTTGCCGCAAACCCTAATTATAAATAGACTTTTAATAACCAAAGAAAGAAAGGAATAGTCAGAAAACTAGCAAGGGTAGTGACCACAACTGTGCGGGCCATTAAAGCTGCTGAACCACCGAATTCTGTGACTAAAATGACAGTATTAACGGCGGTGGGCATGGCACTTTGTAGGATGAGAATTTTTAGATCCATACCAGTTAATCCTAAACTATTGCCGATCGCAAATGCCAAAAGAGGAGCGACTAAAAGACGCAAACAGACCCCTAATAATTCTAATTTACCGATCGCTAATTTTTGCTGAGATAATTGGATACCTAGGATAATTAAAGCCAAAGGAATTGCCGCTTGTCCCAGATAGCTAACACTTTTATCTAATTGCAGGGGAAGATGAAAAGAGAAAGTTTGAAAGCTAATGCCGATAAAAATTGACCAGATTAAGGGCAAGCGAAAAACTAGGCGAAATCCTGAAAGAAAGCTTTTTCCTCGCAAATAAGCGGGACTAATACCAAATAAAAGAATACTAGAGCCAATCATATAGATTATCGCTCTTTCCAGTCCGGCCGCACCCAGGGCAAAACTAGCCACCGGTAAACCCATATTACCGTTATTGGGCATCACGGCGGCAGCCATGAGGCTTTTGCGGGTATCATCATCGAGACTGAGACAATAGGCCATAATTTCGACGACAATCACCATTACCAATGAAATAAGGGCAAAGCCTAGGAGAATTAAACCGATATTGCTGGCGGATAAAGTGGTGCGATAGAGTCCATCAATCACCAAAGCGGGGGCAAGAATATATACCGTGATTTGGGAAAGGGAATGCACTTCCACAGTGAGAATTTTTCCTGCTATCACACCGATGAGGATGATAAAACCCACTGGAACAATAGCGGAGAGGATGACAAGCATTAATCAGGTAAAAAGTAAATAGTAAACAGAAAAAACTTATCTGATTTTTTAACAGATTTCTGTTATATCTTCATATAAAGATTCGATCGCACAGTGAAAATCGATACTAGCTAGATAAATATCTGCTCCTTTGCTGTAGGGATAAAGAACCCAGAATCCTTCGTCATTGCGACGAAAACAATCTACACTGATGCGTTCTTGACTGATAAGAACGTATTCTTCTAAAGTTTCAAGGGAACGATAGTCGGCAAATTTATCGCCCCGATCTCGCTTCGCGAGCGCGTTGCGAGCAAAAGCAGCAGTAGTGGGGGATAATACTTCTACAATCAAGCGCGGATAACGGATAAAATCTTCCGAGAAAGACCGATTATCTCGCGAGTCGCAAGTGACCACAAGATCGGGATAAAAATAACTATTAGCTATTTCTAGACGAACTTTCATATCTGTGGCATAGACAAGACAACCACTACCCCGCAGCCGGTTTTTTAAAAGTGTGGCTAAGTTGATAATAATCATACCATGGGCTTTACTTGCACCAGCCATGGCGTAGGTTTGACCGCGAATGTATTCGTGTTTATCCTTGGCTATTCTCTCCGTTGCTAAATAATCTTCCGGGGAAAGATAGTTATGGTCAAAGTTAGCAATCATTTGGTTAAATCACCTTTATTGTCTCTAAAATCAATTCTAACTCTCGATCGAGGAGCGGTACATTTTAAAAAATTGTCTGACCAACACCTGCCAATTTTGCCAGTTGCTCGGCAAATTGTTGAGCTAATTGACCGGCTCGGACAATATCTAGTAAAAAAGCCTTATCCCGCCACATAAATCACTTGTGCTGTCTCTAAAATCTCTCGTTGACGAATCCAATTATGACTCTGCTCGATCGATTTTTTCGTTAGCAAATCAACTTTCCGTCCCAATAAATTCTCTAATTCCCGTTTCATCCTCGAAAACTCCAGAAGTCCCCAAGAAACACTATCGGCTCTCTTGGGTTTGGTGGGTAAAATGTATTCTAAGATACATTCCTGCCAGTGAGCGACTGGAACGAACCACAAAGACACAAAGGACACAAAGATTGATCGGTTCTATAAAGGGGAATTATCGCTAACCACACGAAAACCGATATCATAGAGTCCAGCAGTAGCCAGAAATTTGACCCGGTAGGCCGAGCGACATTTGTTAGGGCCGTCATTCCAGGAACCCCCGCGTAAAACTCGTCTGTCCCTATCTTCTATTGTGGCTGCTTCGTAGTTATCGCGCCAGTAATCTGCACACCATTCCCTGACATTTCCGTGCAGATCGTAGAGTCCGAAAGGGTTAGCGACGGCAAACATTCCCACCGGTGTGGTTTCTCTGCGATCGCAGCCTAGGGAACCTTCCCCATAACGACCAGAACTGCACACTTTTCCGCCATAATCCCAGTCCACCCCGGAATAGTTGGCTAAATCAGTGGAAATTGTCGGGCCGAAGTGAAAAGGGGTTGATGTTCCTCCCCGACAAGCGTATTCCCATTCTTTTTCTGCGGGTAAACGATAATTGAGTCCCGTGAGACGGGATAGGCGATCGCAAAATTCCACCGCTTCCCACCAGTTAATTTGTTCTACGGGGCGATCATAACCTTCAAAATGGGCCGGATAGGGATTAAGTTCAATATTTACTGGTTCTAATTTTGCCACCTCGCGCCATTGTCGTTGGGTGATTGGGTAGCGACTCAGGCAAAAAGCCTGAATATTAACCGGAGATTGGGGACTTTGACTCAATTTCCAGCCTAACTCGCTTTTGGGCGCACCGATGAGGTATTGACCGCTAGGGAGAGAAATCATCTCTAAAAAGGTTTTTTTGCTTAAAAAATATTTATAACCTCGATTAGTGACTTTTTCCCGTTTAATTTCCTCACCTTTGCTATTAACAGTGACCACCTCATCGGTAAAATCTAACCATTCTCCCATTCTGCACCCCTCTATCGGTTATCGGTTGATCAGGTTCAGCTGCGAGCCTAAAAACATCTCGAAACCTACCAGTTTAAGAATAACAAGACTTCGATCGCTTATCCCCCGATCAGTTTTAATTTTAATTAATTTTTTGGATTGTTCCCCCTCACTTCCCACCTTCCCACTCCCCATATTAATTGCTGGAGTGATTAACAACTTCAGGGACAATCTCTAATTCTTGTTCACCAATTATAGGTAAATGATTTTTCTGTAAACCCATAGCAGTTAAACAAGTATTGAGAGAGTTTATCGCTTGGTTATAATCCTCAATTTTTTGGTGAATTTCTTCCTGTTTGCGGGCATTATTCGCAATTTTTTCCGCCGCTTCCTGTTCTAAGGTTTGTTCTAGATAATAACGAGCTTGATTGAACTGTTGTAGAATAGTATCGGCTTGTTTTTTCGCCATTGGTATCAATTGATTTTTTAAAGTATTATTAATAGTTTGACGGAAGTTTTTCTGAATTGTCACTGATACTTTTGGCTCAAAATCTAACTTAAGTAATTGACGGATAGCGGGTTCAGCACCAAGAATACTTTCACAGTCATAACCTTGGGCAGTTTGTTGGACAGTTTGCCGAAATTGAAAGATAGAAAAAGTGCCTTCGTTGTAAAAATTGTTATTTTCTCTTACATAGCGATCACACTCTGTTCTCGCTTCGGAAACTAAGGCATGAATTAACTGATCTTCTAGCTGTTTTAGCTGATTTTCTATGCCCCCATCGTTACCCAATAAACGATAGATTTGCCGATAATAATCACCTTGCCTTACCGCATCTAAAAGACGCTGACAAAAGCGAGTAATTAAACTGGTTGACTCCTCAATTAACACATCTTCTAGCTGGTTAGACAGATAATAAAAAGCTTCTACTAATACTGCTAATAAAGGTGCTGTGGCATTGCGAGGATGGTTTAAAGTCGCTTGCGAGTAGGCATTTTTGACAGAAAAAGTATTTAATAACTCATCTAATCTTGATACCATTCTTGCTTTCAGTTTCTTAAAGTCTTCCTCAAAGTTTTCATCGCTATTAACCACGATAGCATTGACATAACCATCGATATGTTTAGTTAATTTCTCTCCCACTTCTTTTAATTCTTGATTGAGGTGATTTAACTCCAGAGCTTTCATCGCCTCAATTTCTCGTGGTTGACTTTCTAAATCACGATAAATCTCTTGATAATGATTTTTGAGAGTAATGCAGAGAGATTGTAAATCATCAGCTAAATTAGCAAACAATTGCGGACGTTTTTCTTCGGTGAGATAACGAGTAATTGCTGTGCGAAATTCTGCGATACCGCTATCAGCAATTAACTGCTCTAATAAAGGAGTTCCCCACTCACTTAAAACTCGGAAATAATTTTTATTGGGAGTTTCATAACCGTGGATGGAAACTTTAAAGGGAGTTGCCAGTAATTTACCGGAGTTGGCACAATAGTTATTAAACTCGCTGACAAATTGCGGTGTTTCTTCTTGTCCTCCTAAATTTTTCACACTTTCGGCAAAGATAGAATCTAAACCATAACGCTGATTAATATTGGTTTGATTTTTCACCTGATACCCATAAAATCCTAAAAGTCCACTGGTTTTGTAGAGGCGGGAAGTATCACGAAATTGCGTTTGAATCAGGTTTTCTAAACGTTGTTTTAGTTGGGCTGCGTACCAGGTTTCATCAATGCGGTTAAAAACATAAAAAACTCGATCACGAATACCAGCATTAGAGCGAATTTTTTCGAGTAATTCCGTTTCTTCTGTGGCTAATTCTCCCGCAGAAGCAGCCTTTAAAACACAAACCACTGCCGAAGTATCAGGATGCTCTATTTTACGATAGGCTAATGCGGCATCTTTTTTGACTGGGGCATCAATACCGGGCAAATCTACCAAAACGTTACCATCTTTAAGGAGAGGATGATGACAGTAATATTCTAGACGTTTTAAGACGGCACTATTGCTACCACGACGGGCAAAACTGGCCGCTTCTGCTAAATTAGAAAAGTGAAATTGTTCCATGGAATAGGTGGCATTATGCAGGGTATGGATCCGCTCACGATTTTGAGTAAATCCTTCAATTAATAATTTTAAACCCTGAGCTTGTTTAGCTCGCTCGGATTTGCCTTCTCCCCCTTCCTGTTCGATAATTTTTTGACAGTATTGGTTTAACTGACTACAGTATTCGGGGGAATTAATGTTACTGGGATTAGTTAATTGTAGATTTTGACAGACGGTATCGACTAAAGTACGAATTTCTACTTCGCTGAGAAAGGTTAAAACCACTCTTTCCTCATCAGCTTCTGCGTACTCAATATAACATTCTGTACCCGTTGCGTGTCCTTCGGCACTATAGAGCAATTCTCGCTCTAAAAGTGCATTGATTAACATTGATTTCCCGGCACTAAAAGCACCAGCAAAAACGATTTCAAATTTGGGAGAAATGGCTTTTTGTAGGGCAATTTCTATCTTGCTGGTATCCTGTTGATTGCGGAGAGACGATTCGCCTTTCAATAGTTCAATTATACTGTTAACATTACCAGCCAGATTACTGCATTGGGGTAAAAGTTCAGTCATGGTAAAACCCAGATCTAGAAGAACAGTGCTATTATTCCCCACATGATAACAAAATTCCCTAACTAGATGTCACATCTTTGCTCAGTAATTTAAGCAATCAAGGACAAGGCCCTAGTCTTGAATCTAGAATCATGATTGATTATAATCAATTTAGTACATACCGATTTCCGAGAACCTGCTTAGGTAAAAATTACCTCCTCACTCCTGAATCCTAGGGGAATGATAATTATGTGGGCAAAAATGGCAATAGATAAATGGAGATTAAAAAAAATTCGGACTATGGGACAGTTAGGATTTTTGTTAGGGACAGTTTTTCTTTTGGGTGGCTGTCATTCTTTGAATGCTATCCAAAATCGTCCGCAACCCTTGCCCCAAGATCAATATATTCAAGTCTATTTTAATCATAATCAAGCCCGAAATTCAAATTATACCGATCCCTATCGCCAAATTAATCGCCCAGGGGATAATTTAGAACAGGTTATTCTTGATAAGATAAACTCGGCAAAAATTTCGATCGATCTAGCAGTGCAAGAGTTACGTTTACCCGCCATCGCTCAAGCTTTAGTTGCTCGTCAGCAACAGGGAATTAAAGTTAGGGTTATCCTCGAAAATATTTACAATAAACCTATTAATAGTTTAGCCAAAAACCAAGAACAATTAAGCGATCGAGAACAGGAACGTTATCAAAACCTTTTTGACTTAGTTGACATAAATCGCGATGGTAAATTAACTCCAGAGGAAATCGCCCAAAGAGATGCAATTACTATCCTCAAAAAAGCTGGTATTCCCCTAATTGATGATAGAAATGATCGCTCAAAAGGTAGCGGTTTAATGCACCATAAATTCATGGTTATTGATAATTACACTACTTTAATTAGTTCAGCTAACTATACCTTAAGTGATATTCATGGAGACTTTTCTAATCCCAAAACTGTCGGTAATGCCAATCACTTATTAGTGATTACTAATCCCCCACTAGCTAGAGTTTTTCAAAGAGAATTTAATCTGATGTGGGGAAGGGAAGATCGTTCTAGATTTGGGTTAGATAAACCCCACAGAAAACCGCAAACAATCCCTATCGGTAATAGTAGTCTGACGGTAAAATTTTCCCCCGATTCTACCACTTATCCCTGGGCAATTACTAGCAATGGTCTGATCGGTGAAACTTTAAATAAAGCTAAAAAATCCGTGGACTTAGCCC
Organism: Microcystis sp. 49638_E5; assembly: GCF_021300285.1. Taxonomy (NCBI): domain Bacteria; kingdom Bacillati; phylum Cyanobacteriota; class Cyanophyceae; order Chroococcales; family Microcystaceae; genus Microcystis; species Microcystis sp. 49638_E5. The sequence goes on from NZ_JAJTDH010000032.1 coordinate 8,545, forward strand.
TATTTGTCTTTACGGAACAGCCTCTAGCTAATATTCTCGCCCAACGACATCAAAAAGGGATAGAAATTAAGGCTTTAATTGATCCTAGTTTTGCCTTCCGATACTATAGCGAAGGATTAGATTTATTAGGAGTTGCTCTCAGTAATAAATGTCGTTATGAACCAGATAATCAGCCTTGGCAAAACCCAATTAATACCCTAGGAGTTCCCGATCTAGCCCGGGGAGATAAATTACACCATAAATTCGGTTTAATCGATGATAAAATTGTGATTACTGGTTCTCATAATTGGTCAAGAGCCGCTAACCATCAAAACGATGAAGCTTTAGTTATTATCAATAATCCCACCGTTGCCGCTCATTTCGATCGAGAATTTCAATATCTTTACCGTACCGCTAAATTAGGACTGCCAGAAACTATTAAAAATCGGATCGAACAGGATAGAAAAAACTGCTCCCAATCTGTAACAATTAAAAGCGAGCGCTTAATTAATTTAAACACCGCCACCAAAGAAGAATTAGATAGTTTACCCGGTATCAGTGGCAAATTAGCCGAAAAAATTATCGCAGCCCAGCAACAAAAACCCTTTACTTCCCTAGAAGATTTGGATCGAGTATCGGGAATCGGTCAGGGAAAAATCAACAAGCTGCAAGGCAAAGTCAGCTGGTGATGATTGCCTCGTCTGCATTTTTTGCCCCAGTCCAAAAAGGTTATTTTAACGGTTCGGGAATACTATCGGAAGGAGCTTCAAACTGTCCGGTAATAACGTATTCTAGACGCAATTTTAGCCAAGTAATAAACTGTTGATTGAGAGAAACAATCGCCGCTGCCGGTTGGGGAGTTTTCTTTTTGATATCGGCAAAACCGGGAGTATCTAAAAAAGCTGGATTGGCAATTAACCAAAAATCAATTTCTTGACCTTTTTCTTGATAATTCCTGATTTTTTCCTTCAAAACTTCCTTTTCGATCGCTTCTTCTTCTAAAAACTTTTGACTGGCTACCAAATAATAATAAGTTGTCATGATCTTTCCTTTAATTTTTCAGTGTAATTGTTCCTGAGTCGGGAGATTAGCTGATAGCTGATGGCTTTTACAATTCCCCACGCATAGCCAATTTCATTTCCCTAACAGCCCGTTCTAACCCGACCAAAACCGCACGACTGATAATTGTGTGACCAATGTTCAATTCTTCCATATTGGGCAAACAGGCGACGGCATAAACATTCCAATAGGTCAAACCGTGGCCGGCATTCACCCGCAAACCGAGGGAGGAAGCATATTCACAACCTTCTTTAAGAATTGTTAATGCTGCTTGACGATCGCTCTCCTGTTGTGCTTCGGCGTATTGACCGGTATGGAGTTCGATAAATTTCGCCCCCGTGTTAGCGGCCGCTTGAATTTGGGCAAAATCGGCATCAATAAACCAACTAACGGGGATATTAGCCGATTGCAGGCGCTCTACAACCCGACAAAAACGGTCAAAATTGCCCAGCATATCGATCCCCCCTTCCGTGGTCACTTCCTCGCGCTTTTCGGGGACAAGGGTGACATAATCGGGTTTAAGATCGAGAGCAATGGCGATCATTTCCTCCGTCGGGGCCATTTCCAGATTCAGATGAGTCCGCACCGTTTGCCGGAGGAGCCGCACATCGCGATCTTGGATATGACGACGATCCTCGCGCAAGTGAACGGTAATGCCATCAGCGCCGCCGATTTCGGCCAAAACTGCCGCCGCCACGGGATCCGGTTCCACGGTTCGACGCGCTTGGCGAATTGTGGCCACATGGTCGATATTGACACCCAAAGTCAGCAAAGTTGAACCTCCTCGCTTGTTAGTCCAACTTTCCATTCTACCATTGCGGTCAAAAGCGATTACATACTGGGGATATTTAAACCCATGGTCAGTTCTTCCATTTTGGCGCGCATGGTTTCCGTAGAAGCAGTATAGGCGGCCTTCATGGCTTCTAGAATAGACCCAGCCACAATCTCCAGATCTTGGGAGAGGAGAGCCGGATCGATTTCAATACCCCGGGGTTCTTGGTTGCCACTGAGATAGACTGTCACCAAGCCATTTTCACTCTGGCCGGGAATTTCCATAGTTTCCAGTTCTTCTTGCAGAACTTTCGCCCCTTGTTGCACCTGTTGCGCTTTTTGGAAAGCGTCTTGTAATTCTTTAATCTTACCGAGACCGAATCCGAATCCTTGTCCTTGTGCCATGATGTTTTTTTTTGTTTAAGGGGTCACTCAAGGTTTTTATTGTACTGCTTAAGGTGAACTGGGGTCAACTTTTGGCCATTTGAGGGCAAAAAGTGATTAATGACAACGATGACTTTCTGACTGGGTTAAGGTTTGAGGGAACTTGTTCTCTCTTCATCCGTCACGGGATGGTCAGAAAGAGAAATCCGAAAAATTATCCTAACCACTCAGTCGATTACCCCACGCCATAATACAATTGTTGCTTTGACGAGGAGAATAGCAATTTTGAACGCCAAAAAAACGGGAATTTTCTTGACAATTGCCCTAAGTTGTGCTTTAGCGGGGAAAGCAGCGATCGCTAATACTTCCCCTTTGGAGGGGACTCGATGGAAACTAAGGGGGTGGACAGCCGGAAGTTTGGTCAAAGAAACGGAAATTACTGCCGCTTTCCAGAAAAATATCCTCAGTGGTTCGGCTGGATGCAACCAGTATAATACCGGCTATCAAGTCAATGATGACACGCTCAAGGTTAACCAAGCGATCGCTACTACGAAAAAAGCTTGTCCAGAACCGCAGATGAAACAAGAAAATCAATATCTGGCCGCCTTGCAAGGAGTGGAACAATTCCAAGTGACAGCTAAAGGCGATTTACAATTATTTTATCGTACTCCCGAAGGTTTAGGAATACTCACTTTTACCCCCGCACCGACCACCACGCGCACGGAAAAGACAATTTATATCAATTCTCGGAAACAACCCTGTAGCCAAGGCCCAACCAAAGACTGTTTACAGATGCGAGAAAAACCAGAGGAAAACTGGAGATTGTTCCCTAATAGTATCGAGGGATTTGATTATAAACCGGGATTTTTATATCAAATTAAAGTTAGCGTTGAAACCGTATCCAATCCAACTAATAATCAAAATTCGGAAACATGGAAGCTATTAGAAGTTATTAGCCAAACCCCAGAAAAAGAGACTCCGCGAGCTTGGTTTGATCGACCATTAACTAATTGGAATAAAGCCAAGGCACCTATCCCCAAATCTCCCGTTAAAACCGTGATTGATAACCAGTGTCGTGAACAGGTTCGTCCGGCAATTACTGCCAATGATCAAGCGCTTAATAAAGCGGGATGGTTACTGTACGGGGCCGTGCAAACCTATGGTAAAACTAGCATTATTTCGGCCATGAGTGGAGTGGATGGAATGTGCCGACCGATGGGTTATCAAGACTTTGTTTTTGTCGATGGTAAATTCGCTGGCACTCTTTCCCCGCGACCGATGGATTCTCGCGCTGATGGGGCATCTCAGAGAATTGTTTTACAAAATAGCGATCGAATTATTGTGGTTTTTAATCGCTATAAAGATACGGATCCTCTCTGTTGTCCTTCCCAATTAAGTCGCGTTATTTATCAAATTGAAACGGTCAGCGGATTGCCAGTGGTTGTTCCCAAAGAAGCGGAAACAGAAGCGGTGAGAAACTAATTCAGTTATCAGTTATCAGTTATCAGTTATCAGTTATCAGTGAGATAGGGAGATAGGGAGATAGGGAGATAGGGAGATAGGGAGATAGGGAGATAGGGAGAAAAAGACTGGCAGCTAATAGCTTACTTTTTTATTATATCTCCCGCAAAAGTGAGTTTTTAATCGCAGATGCTATTAAAGTCCTTAATTTAAGGATTTTTTCAGAAAAAGATCGCTTTTCTACTGCCAGGAAATAATCTATTTCTTTCTGCTTCTCCTGACTCGGATAATACTGGCTCGGAGACTCCTCACTTAACTAAAGATTTTTGATTTATGCAGCAGATTTAGTGATTAGGCACTGATACTAGATAAGTAGTTATAGAATTCTAATAACTCCTCATTAGTTAGCAGTAAACGGGACTTTTTGCCATAGGTAGAAATCAGGTATTCCCGACCTTTTTCTGTGGTCCAAGCTAATCGTTTCATCTCCACATCAATTTTAGTTTTAAGAACTGAATAATCGATTTCTTCGGGAATAACAACAACTGGTTCCGGTTCTGGGGGTTCTTCTTCGGTTAAACTCGCTTCTTCTGGCAATTCTGATAATAAGGAGTAATTATCGGTTTCCGTTTCTAATAATAAAGGCTCTGGTTCTGGTAAAGGAATATCCTCAACTTGGGGTAATTCCGGTTCAATTTTAGCCGGGGGAATATCCTCAACTTGGGGTAATTCCGGTTCAATTTTAGCCGGGGGAATATCCTTAACTTGGGGTATTTCCAGTTCAATTTTAGCCGGGGGAATATCCTTAACTTGGGGTAATTCCGGTTCAATTTTAGCTTCAGGACGAGGTATTTCAGTGACTTTAGCCGTTTTGGTCGATTTTTTGGCACTAGCGACGGGTTTAGGTAAATCGGACGGTAGAGAAATATTATTGGGGCTGACTTTTTCCACAAGCTGGAGATCGGGGGTGTTTTCAGCCTCTAAAAGCAGTAAAGCCCGTTCTCTGGCTCTATCTTCCGCTATTTCCACCGTATCTGCGGCAGCTAAACCTGTAACGACCGTTTTTCCCTCAATTTCGATGATCGCTCTCACAATATACTTGCCGTGATCGATTTGAACTAACTCGCTAATCAGGGCAACTTGGGGGTAACGTTGGCGTAACTTTTGCAACATGGTGACTTTTTCGAGTTCTTTTGTACTTATATTAGAATACTCTATCGTAATTCTGGAAAAATGTAGCAAGTTCTTGCTAAGATTAAAGGTTAGATAAAATTTTCAGTCCTAGGATTAGCCTTGCCCACAGTAACAAGATTCTACTAGGCTGAAGCTTCTGCCAGAAAGACTAGCGATCGCCGAAAAGTTTGCCGGTGTTCGCTATTGGCTTATACTAACGAAGGCTTCGATAATTCTCAAGGTAGGTTCGGGTGTTCGATGCTTGCTCAGTTTACCTTCACTGTCACCACCAGCGATCGCAATTACCCCGACAGAGATAATCTCTCGAGTCAATAGTTTAAATCAATCTTCTCATTATTAAGTATTTAAACTTAATTATTCACGATTCCGTCAGTGTCTTGTAAGTAAGGATTATTGTTAGATGGACTTCTCGATCGCCACACTCCTCTCTCATCTTAGTGATGATAAATTAGCTACGGGTAAAATTCTCGAAAAAAAACTGGGCTGCGAAGACAATCCCGAAAGCTGCGAAAAATTGCAAGTGATTCTCGATGCTTTGGAACGTCTGGGAATGGTTGCCAAAGAACGCGGGCGCTATCGTCGTGTGATCGAGGAAAATATCGTAGAAGCAAAGCTGCGCTGTTCCAGTAAAGAATTTTGCTTTGCTATCCAAGATATCGAAGATGCTGATGACATCTACGTCTCGAAAAATCATCTAAGTAACGCTTGGAATGGCGATCGAGTTTTAGTCAAAATCATCCGCGAGGGGACCCGTCGTCGTTCCCCAGAGGGAGAGGTGAGATTAATTCTCGAACGGGCTAATCCTTCGCTTCTAGCGCAAGTAAAACAGGAAAATGAGCAGTTCGTGGCGGTTCCCCTCGATGATCGCCTGAAATTTACCCTTAATCTCCTCGAAAATGGTCAAAATCTCCTAGAAAACATCGATCACCTCGTTCATGTTTCCGTCCTCCGTTATCCCCTAGGGGAAATGCCTCCCATCGGTAAAGTTACTCGGATTCTCGGTTCCACGGCCGAGTCCGCTGCCGATACAGATATCGTCTCCTGTAAACACGATCTACCCCATAATTTTCCGCCGGAAGCCCTCGAAATTGCCGATAATTTAGCGGATTTCTTCGATAGTGGCGAAAAAGAACAACTGCGAGATTTAACCCCACTCTTCACCTTTACCATCGAAGATGACACCCCCCTAGATTATCCCCCGATCATTGAAAATGCCTTTTCTTTAGAGAAAATCAACCAAAATCGCTGGCGAGTCGCCATTCATATCAGCGATGTCACCCGTTACATTGAACGGGGCGGATTATTGGATAAAGTTGCCAAAAAACGGGGAACTGCCGTCTATTTAGGCGAAAAAGTGCTGCCATTAGTCCCGGCTGCCCTTGCCAGTCGTTGTTCCCTGTCACCCCAAGAACAGCGCCCCGCTATTTCTATCCTCGTCACCCTCGATGACAAGGGGGAGCTAGTGGAGTACGAAATCATCCGCAGCCTCATCCAAGTGGATCAACATTTTACCTATCAACAGGTGCGCGATCTGCTCAGTGAAGAAGATAGCGCAGCTGCCCCCACCGATACCGTTGAAACCCTGAAAGATTTATTTTTCAGCGTTTGCCCCACCCTAAAATCCCAACGTCTGCAGCGGGGTAGTTTTGATATTCAATTAGACAAAATCTCTCCCTACAAAGACGAAGGACGGGGGGGGACTGTTCTCGCTTCTAATAATTTACCTGCCCGTTCTTTACTGACAGAAGTGGCGATTTTAGCCGGCAAAGTTGTCGCTGAACATTTACAGGCCTTAAAATTGCCCTGTATCTACTGTGGACAATCGGAACCGGATTGGGATGAATTGGAGGATTTACTCAAATTAGCCAATAATTTAGGGGCAGAATTAAATTTAACTGCCGAGGAGGAGATTAAACCCAATGACTATCAAAATCTCACCCGCACTTTTTCCGCTTCCACATCGGTGAAAGTCCTCAATTATCTCCTGCAAGAAACTCTCAAATTAGTTAGATATAGCAGCCATCCTTTACCCCATTTTGGTTTGGCCTATACTGGCAATTATACCCACTGTCTCTCACCCCTGCAAAGATATGCCGATCTTTGGGTACAACGGGTGTTAAAACTCCTATTAACCGAGGGGAAAGATCGCCGCAGCAAAATCGTCAAAGTCGGGGTTAATTTGGGCAGTAATAGCTGTCATGGACAGATTAATTGGAATATTCTCCCAAGTCAAATTCAGGAGGAGTTAGAAGAAGAAAGCCATCTCATTGTTTCCCATCTCAATGATCGCTCAAAAATTGCTGAAGATGCGGAAAAAGACCTAGAAGGATTGAAAAAAGCCGAGAAAATGAAAGAAAGAATGGGTCAAGTTTTTCGCGGCTTAATTACCGGTGTACAATCCTATGGTTTCTTCGTGGAAATTTCCGATTTATTAGTGGAAGGGTTGGTTCATGTTTCTTCTCTCAAGGATGATTGGTACGAATATCGGGCCCGTCATAGCTGTTTGGTAGGACGGAAAAATCGCGTTGCCTATCGTCTCGGTGATGAGGTAGAAGTGGAGGTAAAAGATGTAGACTATTATCGTCAGCAAATCGATCTAGTTACGGTTAGCGGTGGCAGTTCAGCAAGTTATGACGACTTAGAAGAAGATTAATTATGAATCAACCAACCACCGAAAAAATCGGAAAAACCCGCTTTATTCTGCCCTTTTTATGCGGTATTTTTCTCTTTTTAACCGGCTGTGTCCGTTACGATGTGGGCATTAATTTTCCCCACCAACACCACGGGGAAATTATTCAACATATCACCCTCGGACAACGCTTAACCAGTCTCAGTCAAACCGAAGCCACTAAATGGTTAAATAGTATCGAACAGAGGGCAAAATTACTTAAGGGGAAAACCGCTCCTATTTCCGAACGAGAAATAATTGTCACTATTCCCTTTAGTAATAGTCAGGAATTAGAGGAAAAATTCAATCAATTTTTTGATCCTAGTTCTTCCTTTAAAATCAAAAATTCTGCCGATACCGATGATATAAAGTTACTGCAACTAGATTCACAACTGGCAGTAACAGAACAAGATTGGTTCTTTTTGACCCAGAAAAACTTAAAACTAACTGTTGATCTGCGAGCTTTAGGTGTGCTTTCCGAACAGGGAAATATTATCGTTAGTCCCGGTTCTTTAGTCGATATCGACTTCGCTTTAAAGACTCCCTTTCCTGGTCAAAATATTGATGATGACTCAGGATTAAATCCCCCGTTAGAACAAGTTGATAATCAGTTAATTTGGCATTTAAAACCGGGAGAAATTAACAGCATTGCGGCGGCTTTTTGGGTTCCTAACTATTTAGGTATCGGCACAATAATTATTGTTTTATTAACAAGTTTTGCCTATTACTTGAAATATAAACGCTTGCCCGGTGTATCCCCATCGACTTAAATTGAGATGGCAAGTAAGTAGTTAGGTGTTAAAAACTGTCAGACACCCCCCTTATCAAGGGTAGGGTTGATTCATGAATCAACCCTACCTTGAATCAACCCTACCCGGAATCAACCCTAGGATTAAGGGGGGATTGGCACCCCCCTTATCAAGGGGGGATTAAGGGGGGATCCATCTTCAATTTAATTATAACCAGCTACTTATTGACCAAAATTTAATGATCAATAAGGGAAAAATTAGCCAACTTATGAAACTGATCTAAAAATTGGCCAACAATAGAGAAAATCTTGGCTAGGATCAAATCATAGTCATAATTGAGACTAGACGGGTTTTCCTTTTTTACTTTATTACTGGCAATTACAGTTATGGTTAGCAATATTCCCTTTTCTATCCCCGAACATAGCCTCGATCGAGATTGTACCACCCTCTCCCGTCACGTCCTGCAACAACTACAAAGTTTTTCCCCCGACGCGCAGGATTTAAGCGCAATTATGAGTCGAATTGCCCTAGCGGGAAAATTAATTGCCCGTCGTCTCAGTAAAGCGGGATTAATGGCGGATGTGCTAGGTTTTACCGGAGAAACCAACGTCCAAGGGGAATCGGTCAAGAAAATGGACGTTTTTGCCAATGAAGTATTTATCTCGGTTTTTAAGCAAAGTGGTTTAGTTTGCCGTCTTGCTTCCGAGGAAATGGATAAACCCTATTATATCCCAGAAAACTGTCCCATCGGTCGCTATACCCTACTCTACGACCCGATCGATGGTTCTTCCAATGTGGATATTAACCTAAATGTGGGTTCGATTTTTGCCATCCGTCAACAGGAAGGCAATGATTTAGACGGAGAGGCGCGGGATTTACTGCAAAATGGTCGTCAACAAATCGCCGCCGGTTATATTCTCTACGGACCCTCGACTATTTTAGTTTACTCGATCGGTCGCGGTGTTCATGCCTTTGTCCTTGACCCCAGTTTAGGGGAATTTATCCTCGCCCAAGAGAATATTATTATCCCCGACCATGGCCCGATTTATAGTACCAATGAGGGCAATTTTTGGCAGTGGGATGAGGCAATTCGCGACTATACTCGTTATGTTCACCGTCATGATGGTTACACGGCCCGTTACAGTGGGGCATTAGTGGGAGATATCCATCGAATTTTAATGCAGGGTGGTGTTTTTCTCTATCCGGGTACTGTTAAAAATCCCCAGGGAAAATTGCGATTAATTTATGAAACTGCACCCCTTGCTTTTTTAATTGAACAGGCAGGAGGTAAAGCTAGTGATGGGGTGACAAATCTTTTAGATATCGTTCCCGATAAATTACACTACCGCACACCTTTAGTGATCGGTAGTGTCGAAGATGTTAAATTGGTAGAGTCTTTTATTGCTGATCGCCGTCATCGCGATCGAGTTTAACTTATAGTTTTATTGGTTCTTCGTTACTTGGTATGGTTTGATCGGGGGGCATAAATCGACCAAATCCTTATCTGACAAGAGACTTAATTGATTAGCTAGTTCTAGATCGAAAACAATTGGCAAAAATCACAGCAAGGTCTGTCTCTATAAGGAATGAAACCCTTATAGAGACAGACCTTGCATAAGACAACCCGAAAATCCTACACCATGAATACTCTAATGATCGTGCGGTGCGCCAAACCCAACGGTTGAGGTGTTACCCATTGGATCATAATAAACGTTTACTTCTGCCATTTTTGTCTGATTAATTATAAGGTTGTAATGATTGGGTAGGAGCGAATTTTTTGGTCAACTGTAATAATGATTAAATCATTTTGCATTGCTTGACAAATTAGCAGTCTATCAAAGGGATCACGATGCAAGGGAGGTAATTTCATTAAATAGGCGATGCTTTCTTCATCAATCGTTAAACTCGTTATTTGATGGCGATCGCGTTGTTTGGGCAGATAAACTTCTGGTGATTCTGGCAAGGGAAGTTTACCTAATTGATATTTAATAATGGCTTCCCAGATGGAGGCTACACTCAAATATACGCTATTTTTAGCGTCTTTAATGGCATCACAAAAATCTTGTGAAAGTTGAGTATCTCCATTAAGAAACCAGAGAAAGATATGAGTATCGAGTAAAAGTCGCATGATTTTTATAAAGGGTTTTCAAAGTCCTGTAGGATTTCATCGGGTAAGGGATCGTCAAAGTCAGCAGGAACGGTAAATTCTCCTTGACAGAGGGCGTAGGGTCTAGGGGTTTTTGGCTCTTTTTGTTGATTCCTTCTGGCTTGGGTAAATAATAAAAAGTCAAGCAGTTCTTCAACAATTTCTTCGGAGATTTGAGATATTTCTTGGATCAGTCTTTCTCTAGTTGTCATTAGGTTTGCTCCTTTTAAGGTTGAATATTTAAGATTTGACGTTGTTGATTATTAAGGCGATCGAGTTCTTGCTTAAGGGTTTCTTTTGTTATCGTTGGCATTCAATTTTTCTTGGCGGTCTAATTGCGGGAAATAGCTCTTGTAACAGTATAGCTATTGGTTTGGCGGTTTTGGTCGTTTACATAGGGGGATTGCGCTAATCCTCTAGTTTACGGCGATCGCCTTCCACCAGCAAGGAATGCGTTTGGAAGGGTTAGCCATATCAGAACCGACAGCTTTTTCTGTTTATATGGTGATCGCAACTTAATTTTCTGTAATGATAATTGAGGGTATCTTTACAGACTGTTGTTCACCTCAACGATGCCAAAGTTGCGGGGGAACACTGATCCATTGGACAATCGTATAACGTCGTCGTTCAATAAACTGGGCAATATTATCCAAAATCAAGGCAAGGGCGATAATCCCGATCGCTGCGGCAAAAGCTCTTGGAATATTGTACAGATTACTAGCACGAAGAATCAGATAACCTAAACCTTCATTTGATGAAATATATTCTCCAATAAATGCCCCCAATAATCCAAATCCAACATTTAACCGAATAGAGCTTAATACCCAATCTAAGGAACCAGGAATGATTACTTTTTGAAAAATCTGGGAACGAGACGCATTCATTCCTTTAAGTGTGTCAACATATTCTAGGGCTACAGAATTGGCTCCTTTATAAGCTTGGTTAAAGGCTACAAACACAGTTGAAAAAACTGCGATGGCCACCTTCATACCAAAACCAACACCAAACCAAACAATCATCAATGGAGCTAGAGCAAAGACAGGCAATGCACCAAGTGCGGTCACAAAAGGTTTAGCGATAAAAGCAGCCGATTCAGAAAACCATAAAGAAAGTCCAAGAACTGTCCCAATTAAAGTACCAATTAATAAGCCCACAACTGCTTCTGCACCTGTTATGAAAAAATTGCCGATGAAATTACCTGCAATGAGAAGTTGCCAAAACTCACCTGCGACAGCTAGAGGAGTACCAATCAGAAAGAAGATATTTTTAGAACTTCTGCCTAATCCTTCCCAGATCAGGGCAAAAAGTAGGATAATTAAAGTTTGAATAAATAGAATTTTCCATTTTTGATGTTTGTTATTCATAATTTCCTTTAAGATTTTCCCAGATTTTTTGAAACAAATCTTCAAACTCAGGGGATTCCCTACATTTGATAGCATCGTGAGCATTTTTTGATAATTTCGGTTCATAAATTTTTATAATTTGTCCAGGGCGTTGACTCATGACAGCAATTTTGTTACCAAGGAAAATCGCTTCTTCTATGTTGTGAGTTACAAAAACCGTAGTTGTTCTTGCTATTGTACAACGATGTTTAAATTCAGTATTTAATTCAAAACGATTAACAAAATCAATAGAGGCAAAGGGTTCATCGCAAAAAAGAAGTTGAGGCCCACTCGCTAAGGCACGAATTAACTCGACTTTTTGCTTCATTCCACCAGAAATTTCTGTAGATAAATGTTTTTCAAAATCACCCAATCCAAATTTACTAATGTCAAATTTAAGAGTATCTTGTCTATCTTTATTTAGTTTTCCTTTAATTTCTAAACCTAATGCGGCGTTTTGTAGCAAAGTTCTCCAGGGTAATAGAGAGGGAGACTGGGGTAAATAAACCATACCAGCTTTTTTCCGTTCTTCTGAAATATGGACTTCTCCAGTGGTGGGCTGTAAAAATCCTAACAGAGTTTTAAGTAAGGTAGATTTTCCGCAACCGCTAGGGCCAACAATGCAGAAAAATTCACCACGCTTAACTTCAAAATCAACTCCATCTAGCGCAAAAAAAGACTTAGAGTTTTTTTGAAATTTGACACTCAAATTTTTAACTTTAATATCAATTGTAGAATTACTCATTTAATTTTTTCTTTTTTGAAATTGTTTTTCAGGAATATTAATTTCATTCCCAGTATGAGATAGTAAAAGTAAATCAAAAGATTCTATTTTGTTGAATAAATCTTGATGCTTTACTTCACATTTAATTGTTTTCTTAGGAAGAGATACTGTAAAATTCCCTTCAGAGTTAGTCCTTGTTGCCGCTTCTTCAATTGGTTTTGCACCATCAAAAAAAGTAATGTAAGCACTTTGAATTGGCTCGTTAGTATCTCTCCATTTTAGTCTCATAGAGACAGAAACCATCCCTTGTATTGGAGGAGAAGGGTCAGGCTTTATCGGTGAAGGATTAGGAGGATTCAAAGTAAAAACCCAATTCTTAAAATCAATTATTATTGAATAAGAACCTCGAATAAGTAGTGTGGCTAGAATCAACAATACCGGAATTAAAAGATATTTTAGATGCTTTGGTAAGTTTGACATTATGAATAAAAATTGTCTCAGTGTAAAAGGATCATTCTGGATGGGGACTTTAGACATAGTTCTTAAAACAGTCTTGGTCGCGTTTCGTGAATAATCACAATAAGGTTTTATATTGTTTTCATAAATTCCATTTGCTGTATTTTCTACTTCTTGTGTAAACTCCTCTCCTTTTGATCGCCAAAATGCCTGTGCAGCCCTTTTCCATTGAGCTTCTGTAATTGTAATTGCCGAGGGAAAAACACGACAACAGTTTGCACGGTTTAGCGCACTTCTAAGTATTTCTTCTGTTTCTGAAGTTTTTTGCTGCAAAGGATGAAGAGCCGCAAAATGATCAGCAAATTTTACTGAACCCTCATCATCAATTTGGACAAGATAGCAAGCCCTCTGAATACCCTTGAGAACTTCCTTAACAAGTTCTGGATGATGATCAATAACATCACGGCGGGTGATAAGAGCAGTAATTAAAACCTCATCAAATTCTGTCGTACTTCCAACATTCAACTTAACTTGGTATTCATTATTATTAAACAAAGTCTTTTCTAATCCTACAAGATCAGGAGTAAGAACTATAACACTTTCCTGTCTGTTACCTTGAGTTAAAACCTCTATTTCTGTTTTTGGAGGAACCGATTGTGTTTTTTGTGGATTAATAGTTCTAGCTATTCGATGACTTGTTGTTCCTTCTCCATAAGCAACAATTTTGTCAAATTGATCTAAGTGCTGTAAGTTTTCTACTGTATGATTATCATGATCGACTGCCCAGAATGCGGCATTGGTCAATAATGCGGCTAAAATAACAATATCTTTAGCGTCATGTTGAGCTTGATATTCAAAAATTGAAGCGGGATCAGCAATGGCAAAGACAATATCTGAGCCATTGCTATTCATAAGACGCTCAATTACCTGTTTATCTGTTTTAGCTAAATCATTAGTATAACTAAATCTATAGTTATCTAGCTTACTAGACCAGAACTTATTACTCGTGGCGTAATAAAAGGGTAAATAAACAAAGTAAAAATCAATTTGTATAATTTTAACTTCTCGATTAACTTCTTGAAGTTTTGCCATAGGTATCTCAAAAGGTAATGATTACAAATACAAAATTAAGGACTTGAAGGGGTAGAATAGCGACAATCTTTTTCCGCTTTTTCCGCAAATGTATTATCAACATATTCTCCAAAAGGTTTAGGATTTTTAATATCTCCAGCTTGAAACCTTAACTTAATTGCCTTATCCCAAGCAGTTTGCTGAGTAATAGCATTTGCGGGAATAATTTTTTCATTGACTAGCCTTTTTAATGCTTCTTCTGCCACTTTAGGATCGACTTCTGGAAAGCGTTTTTGAAGGATTGCCAAAGCAGATTTAGGCTCTTTTCTTGCTAAATCTAAACTCATTTGAATACCACAAACTACCTTCTGAGCTAATTCGGGTTTTTCCTTTAGTGATTCAGGTGTTGCCGTTAAGCCTGTAAGAGCAAAATCTCCGTATAAACTAGCTAAAGAGTAGGCGATTTTAGCACCTCCAAGAACAGATTGAGAAACATTTGGTTCTAATTCTAATGCAATATCTACTTGTTTTGCTTTTAATGCTGTCAAAAGCGTTCCGAAGGCTGTTTCACGAATGTTTGGCTTAAGCCCACCATCTATAAACATCTGTCTTTGTAGAGTATAAGCTGTTGATGGTGCGGGAAAAGTTGCAACGGAATAACCGTTTAAATCCTGCGGTTTGCTAACCTTAATTTTAGGGTTGAATGTCACACCCCAAAATGGTACACCGTTTACGATATTACCAATCACCCTACCTGGCTGTCCCCTAGATTCTGATACCGCTACAAACGTAGGATCGGCAACACCAAAACTTGCATTACCGCTAATAACAGCCGCCCAGGTTTTTTCATCACCGCCAGTACTGATCAGGGACACATCTAAGCCTTGCTTTTGGAAGAACCCTGCATCAATGGCAATGTAAAGAGGAGCATAAATAAAAACATCACCAAATTGAGCAATTGTGATTTTTTGAATTCCGCCCGTGTTTTGGTTTTGCCAAAGACTGGTGTTTCGCCAGAGAAGAAACGATGACACTGGAATTGCAATTAGCGCAAGAACACCAACCGCCTTAACCCAAGTCTTATTGATTAACTTTGTTTCTTTTGCCTTTGTTTCGTCGCCGTTGTGAGCCATGACTAGATATGAAAAAATTCTTAGTTGATCATACCGCCGCAGAAAATATTAAATTTTGTAACATAAAAAACTAAAATATTGATAAATTTGGGATTATTTAGGATAATTTTTGCTTAATCTCTCATGAGAATATTGTCAAAAATAGGAAAATATGAGATAATGTGCCGTTAAGATATGTAAACTCACTCAATTAACACTGTTATGGAACTTAAGAAAATCTTAAGATTTGCCGATGATGTGGTTTTGGCCAAGACAAATAAGCATTTAAATGATCTCCAACGTGATATTTTAGAAGAGACTTTACAGGGTAGTAAGTACAATAAAATTGCAGAAAGACATGATTGCACCGTTAATTACGTTAGAGAAGTTGCCGCTAGTCTTTGGAAAATCCTATCTGAGGAAGTCGGAGAAAAAATAACCCAGTCCAATATTCGTACTACTTTAGAAAGAGCCAGTTATTCAATCATTTCCTCAAACTTTTCTCCTAATTCCCAAACCCATATTAATATTTGTGGCAGTGACTTAAAATCTCTCAAAAATCCCCAAGCAAAGTTAACACAAAGACCCTACCTTGACTTAGATGATGCCCCCCACCGTAGTCTTTTTTATGGTCGTACTCAAGAATTAGATACTCTACAAAATTGGATATTACAACAACATTCTCATTTTATTATAATTGCGGGTATGACAGGGATTGGTAAAACCGCCTTAGCCCTTGAACTAATTGAACAAATTAAAAATCATTTTGATATTATTATCTGGCGTGATTTACAGGACTTTCCTGAACTCAAAAATTTAGAACAGGAATTAATTGAAATTCTTGCTGATGGACTACTAGCCTCGACAACTCCAAACGAAAAAAATACCAATAATCCGCTTCGTCACCTAGCTAAACTACTTCGACAACATCGCTGTTTAATCATCTTAGATAATCTGCAATCGCTTTTACAAGATGGACAACTCGCTGGTCATTATCAAAACTCTGACTATCAAGACTTTTTCAAATTTTTCAGCAAAATTAAACAAAGTAGTTGCTTTATTGTGAATAGTTGGGAAGTTCCTCAAGATATTGTTTATCTAGCCGAGAAGTACCCTGGCGTTTCTGTTTTTCCTCTTAAAGGCTTAGGTCAAGATGCAAAAAGTATTCTCAAGGAAAAAGATTTAAATAATCAAGAAAACTGGGATGAATTTATCACCCTTTATCAAGGTAATCCTCTTTATCTCAAATTAGTTGCCACGTTACTCAATCAATTATTTAATGGTCGGGTTACAATACCTCAAACTACAACTTGTCTATTGCCAGAAGAACTACAACTGATTCTCCGTAGTCAAATTGATAGATTATCTCCCCTAGAAAAAGAAATTTTAACCCATCTGGCTGTTAACGATACTCCAAACTCTTTGATCCAATTATTCGAGATATTTTCCCAACCTAAAAACCAGATTATTAATACCGTTCAATCCTTGATTAGACGCTCATTAATTGAGAACCATTCCACCACATCAAAAAATGAAAATAATTACACTATTGCTCCAGTTTTTAAAGAATACTTTAAAACGATAAATTATTAATTTTATTTTCTTGATATCGGCGATTTATCAATCATAAAAAATTATTTCGTTAACCTACCAAAAGCCTCTCCTAAGCTTCAGTTGAATCGCCTAGACAAACTCCAGGACACCTAAATTCGATCACTCTTCATCAATTAGAATTACAAAATAATTGGCAACTCGCCAGACAACAACCCTTACAAAAAATTCAACCTTTAAATTAATGACGTTACAGAAGCTGGGTTAGTAATGATCGATGAGTTGTAGGAGTTGTCGGTGAGTGGCAACGCAGGCTAAGGCATTATGTAAAAATAAGTTGTACAACTTGGCTCTACCGAACCTGTCATGTAAAACTATCAACAACTCATGCTTGTAAAGCTTGTATACTAAGGCTTTGAGTTTTTATTAGATTGATATTTATCAACTTTAGAGCCTTACTGTGCAGAGAGGGAGCTTGAGGAATTTTCTACAGTGTAAGTTCGGAAGAACCTACAACTTTTATGTTAAATGTAGTGTGAATCTATATTTCCTATAAAAATTTTTCAGGTTATTCTTACACAAATACTAACAAGTTGATGAAGCGGACGGGCGGGATATCTTCGGGTTATTATTGCCAGCAAAAATATCAAAGATTTCCAAAACACTACTGATTGCGCTCTCTGGCAAGATATACATTATTAAAGCGAAACCGCTTGCTTTTATTTTTTTCAATAATAATTATAGATCCAAAACAATCTATTTGCTGCCCGAAAATTCCCCCCATAATCTTGAGAATTTTTTGATCAATTGGGACTCGATCGAGGATAATTAGAAAAAGTATTTTGACTCATAACCAAATCTAATCAAGAAGCCCAGTGACGATCCCCCCGCTAGAGTTGTTTGTATTCGCCACCGTTTTGTGCGGATTTTTAGGAACATTCCTGAAAAAAAACTTAATCATGAAGATTATCGCCATGGATGTCATGAGTACCGGCGTTATCGCCTACTATGTGGTGATTTCTTCCCGTGATGGTTTATTTACTCCCATCCTCAGTACAGTTAAACAGCAAAATTACGCCGATCCTGTACCCCAAGCAGTGATTTTAACAGCGATCGTCATCGGTTTTTCCATTCAGGCGTTAATGCTGGTGGGAGTAATGAAATTAGCCAAAGATAACCCCACCCTCCACAGCAGTGAGATAGAAAAAAATAATACACCATGAATACTTTAACGATCGCTTGGATAAGTTTACCCTTTTTGATCGGCTTTATCATTTATTTATTGCCGCGATTAGACAAATATCTGGCTCTCGCCGCCACTATTATCTCTCTCGCCTATTCTCTCCTTTTATTTAGCCAATCCTCCCCCATAACCCTTAACCTACTGGATAATTATGGCGTGAGACTGGTAGCCGATCAGTTAAGTGCCTATTTTATCCTCACCAATGCCCTGGTGACGATGGCAGTTATTTTTTATAACTGGGAAAGTAGCAAAACCGCCTTTTTTTACGCCCAAGCTATCATTCTCCACGGCAGTATTAACTCTGTCTTCGTCTGTGAAGATTTTATTAGCGTTTACGTTGCCCTAGAGGTAATTAGTATTGCCGCTTTTCTGATGATTGCCTATCCTCGCAGCGATCGCTCTCTCTGGGTTGCCCTGCGTTATCTGTTTATCAGCAATGTGGCGATGTTATTTTACCTTATTGGCGCAGTTTTAGTCTATAAAGCCAATAATTCCTTTGCTTTTGCTGGTTTAAAGGACGCACCTCCCGAAGCCTTGGCTTTAATCTTCATGGGATTATTAGTCAAAGGGGGAATCTTTGTCTCGGGATTATGGCTACCGATGACACACTCGGAATCGGAAACCTCCGTCTCGGCGCTGATGTCGGGGGTGGTGGTAAAAGCTGGCATTTTTCCCCTCCTGCGCTGTGCTTTAATCCTAGAGGATTTAGATGTCCTAATTCGGCTTTTCGGGGTGCTAACGGCGATTTTTGGCGTGTCATACGCAGTGTTTGAAAAGGATAGCAAGCGGATGTTAGCCTTCCATACTATTTCCCAGTTAGGTTTTATTTTAGCCGCCCCGGTAGTCAGTGGTTTTTATACCCTTACCCACGGTTTAGTTAAATCTTGCCTATTTCTGTTAGCGGGAGTTTTACCCAGTCGCAATTTTAAAGAATTACAGCAACAATCGCTCCCTAATTCTCTCTGGATTGCCCTAGTGGTTGCTAGTTTTTCTATCTCTGGATTCCCCCTATTATCCGGTTTTGGGGCGAAAGCGTTAACGATGAAAAATTTAGTCCCCTGGCAAGAAATTATGATCAATCTTGTGGCGGTGGGGACGGCGATTTCCTTTGCTAAATTTATCTTTTTACCCCACGCTGGTGGCGAAAGTAAACAGAAGCTAACTATCGGTTTCTGGACGGCAATAATTCTGCTCCTTGCCGCCCTATTTTTATCCAATGCTGTCTATGTTGAAGCTTATAATCTACCCAATATTATCAAAGCTTTAGCTGTCATTGGTGCCGGGTGGTGGTTATATCTGGGAGTTTTCAAAAAGTTATCCCTAAAATTATCGCGAGCCTGGGAACAATTTGATAATCTCGTCGGGATGATGAGTATAATGTTAGTTCTATTGTTTTGGATGGTCTTAGCATGATCGGACATATAATTCTGCGTTTAACTATGTGGTTTTTGCTCACCGCTAATTTTACCCCCGCTAATATTATGATCGGGGTGGCTATTGCTTTTCTTTTGCCCCGTAATTTCGCCTCTAGCGAAACTTTAGGCGATTGGTTAAAGGTAATAATTAAAGTCTTTATGGCTATTCCCCAAGCTTATAAAGAAGCGTTTGAAATTATCCTTCATCCCCACAAGGAAGAAGAAATTATTTTAGAGAGAATTTCGGGTAAACGTTCACCCAGACTGGCTTTTTGGGATATATTTCTCATTACTTTTACCCCGAAAACTATCGTCACCGAATACAAGGAAAATGAGGGTTATGAAGTACATATAATTAAACGGAGTAACCAGGGATGAATATTGTTCTCATTGCCATGATTGTCGCCCTATTAATTCCCCTTTATGAAGTGGCAAGAAATGATGACATCTGGCAAAAAATGGCCGCCTTTGCCAGTGCTTCCAGTAAATCATCAATTATTATTCTAGTGGTGTCGGTTCTGCGGGATGATTGGATGATTGGAGTGGTAGCAGTGATTATTCTCAGTGTCGGTAATGCCGGTTTTATGTTATTAGCACAAATTCTTAAACGACTGAACGAATCATGATTGACATTTTCAGTTATATCTGCATCACTATCGGAGTGTTTTTCTGGTTTTGGGGAACGGCGCATCTTTTAGACAAGCGCTCGGTATTATATAAATTACATGGTCTATCTGTCGCTGATACTTTGGGTTCCATGGCGATTATTTTCGGGCTACTTTTGAAAGTTCCCCAAAATTGGCCTTTATTATTATTGGCAATAATTTCCCTAGCAATTTGGAACACCATGTTAGGCTACGTTTTAGCTTATACTTCTAGCGATCGAGAGTAAAATTAAAGATGAATGAAAGTTATCTCTATGTTATTGTTGCCCTCTTGCCTTTAACTGCGGCGATGGTGATATTACAATCCAATCCCTACCAAGCTCTAGTAATTCGCGGGGTTTTAGGGGCAATAGCAGCCTTAGTTTATGCTTTATTAGGGGCGGCAGATGTATCTTTAACCGAAGCTTTGATGGGAACCATGTTAGCCGTAACTCTCTACGCGGTGGCGATTCGTTCCTCTTTAGTGATGCGTTTAGGAGTAATTGCCGAGGAAACCGATACGGTTTTAGAACAGTTAAAAACTCAACTACAAACGGTTTTAAGTAAGCGTTTTATGCGTTTAGAATTAGTTGCCTACAGTGATAAACAAGCTTTGCAACAGGCACTTAGGGATAAAGATGTTCATGCCGTCTGTATCCGTCAAGACAATCCAGAAAACATCCCCTACGAAACCACAATTAGATTACCCTATCTCTACGATATTTTTAAAAATGAATTAACGGCAGCAAACACGATTTTAACCTGTATTGAAACCCCAAAATTAGAGGAGAAACACTAATGAAATGGATTTACACTCTAGCCGCCATTGCCTTTGCTATCAAAATGGTAATTATTCCGAATACTGCTTCCTCTGTATTATCCTTAGACATTGTTGAATCCTTGGTGCGCGACGGCGGTGTTCCTAATGCGGTTTCGGTGGTTATTTTTCGTAATCGTCTCTACGATACCATCTATGAAGTGGTTGTTTTTACCATTGCCATTATGGGGGCGAATTTTCTTCTAGCCACCGAAAAACCCGCCAGTAAAATCCATCAATTTACCGACCAACCTTCAATTATTTTAGCCCGTTTAGGGGCAACAATTACCGCTTTAGTGGGCATTGAATTAGCTATCCGCGGACATTTAAGTCCGGGGGGAGGTTTTGCCGCCGGAGTCGCCGGAGGTACGGCAATTGGTTTAATAGCCATTACCTCGTCTCCCGAATGGATGCAAGCAATTTATCGCCGTTGGCAAGCGGCAACATGGGAGAAAATTTCCGTCTTAGTTTTTATTGTTTTAGCCGCCATTACTCTCTCAGGATTTGAGTTACCCCACGGGGAATTAGGAGCGCTATTTAGTGGCGGCATTTTACCAATACTAAACATTTTAGTCGCCGTTAAAGTAGCTTTAGGTTCCTGGGCAGTAATCCTCGTTTTTATCCGCTATCGCGGTTTATTGTGAGAGGTTAATATAGTCATTTCAATTAAGATTGATACTATCAACGCGCGAGGAATTTGCCCTGTTTCCCAACACCCTAACAACTTAGATAATTAGGGCTTGCTGAAAAAGTTTTTCGGTGGTGGCAGGGTGTGGGGTGTGGGGTGTGGGGTGTGGGGTTTTATCGATTTTCAGGTGGTCAACTACCTAATTTTCAGGGAAAAAGTAATTTATTCAGCAAACCCTAATTAACCCCTTTGTCGAGTATTAATCACCTCACCGGCTGCATTAACTAACTCTAGCTGTAGCGGCATTTGTCCCATCGCGTGAGTGGAACAACTTAAACAGGGATCATAGCAACGAATACCCGCTTCCACCCGGTTTAACATCGCTTCGGGAATTTCGCCACCATGGATATAATGTTGGGCGATTTGTTTCACCGTTTGATTCATGGCCAAATTATTATTACCCGTGGCAATAATTAAATTCACCGTTTCAATTAAACCATTTTCATCCACTTTATAATCATGGAATAAAGTACCCCGGGGCGCTTCACTAACTCCCACCCCTTGCAGATTATTAATTCCCGCTTCGGCCCGGCAGCGTTGAGAAACTATATCGGGATCGTCGATTAAAAGTTCGATACGCTCTAAACAGCCTAAAATCTCCACTAAACGGGCATAATGATAGTAAAAAGAAGACGTCGCTACACCACCGACCCGATGGCGATATTCGCGTAACTCGATATCCGCTCCCTCCGTGCCAAAATGGGAACAAACATTTAACCGTGCCAACGGACCAACCCGATAGATACCGTTGGGATAACCGAGGGGTTTATAGTAGGGAAACTTTAAATAAGACCATTTTTCCACTGATTCGCCGATATAATCGCGATAATTGTCTTCGCTCAGGTTATCGGCCACAATATTGCCTTGACTATCGGTAAAACGAATATGACC
The DNA here is from genome assembly GCF_021300285.1 of Microcystis sp. 49638_E5. NCBI lineage: Bacteria > Bacillati > Cyanobacteriota > Cyanophyceae > Chroococcales > Microcystaceae > Microcystis > Microcystis sp. 49638_E5. Next base: position 30,950 of record NZ_JAJTDH010000032.1, read on the forward strand.
GCCGTAGTGTTCCCACTCGTCCCGTTTACCGACCAATCCCATAAACAGGGAAGGGAAATTACCAAAAGCGGCGATTTCTGTGGTTAAATTGTCTAGAAGTCCTTTAAACAGGTTTAAAGCCCTGTAAAGAGTCGCTTTAGACTCCGGCAGTCGTTCTTTAATCCATTGTCGCCCTTCTTCGCTCAGGGGAGAACGCACACCCCCCGGGACAGACCAAGCGGGGTGAATTTTTTTCGCCCCCAAAAGTTCGATAACTTTCTGTCCAAATTGACGTAAACGGATACCCGCTCGCGCTAGGTCGGGATCGGCCGCGATTAAACCGAAAATATTCCGTTTGGCGGGATCACTTTCCCAACCAAGCAGAAAATCGGGACTGCTAAGATGGAAAAAGCTTAAAGCATGGGATTGGGTTAACTGTCCCAAATTCATCAAGCGCCGCAGTTTTTCCCCCGCGGGGGGGATTTGCACCGCTAGAATTTTATCACCGGTTTTGGCGGCACAAAGTAGGTGACTAACGGGGCAAATCCCGCAAATTCGGGCAGTAATTCCCGCCATCTCCCACATCGGCCGTCCCTCGCAGAATTTCTCGAAACCGCGATACTCGACCACATGAAAACGCACGTCATCCACTTCCCCCCCATCGTCAAGGAAAATCGAGATCTTGGCATGGCCTTCGATCCGGGTGACGGGATCGATAACGACGGTTTTAGTCATAGTAAGTCCTCATTGTTCAGGAGTTCCACAGAACGGTATTGTGGAGAGTGCGATCGAGCTTGGTTTCAACGATAATTTATCCCGATCTCCGCCCTGCTGTCTCTATGATAGTTATTACCCCCCTAGCAATCCTAATTTTTATAACAATTTTTCCCGATTCTCAATCGCGGCTAATTTGGCATTTTGTAGCAAATACTACAGAAAATAGTTCGGAAATCCGCAATGATTACATCTCCCTTTGCTGGTGTTGATCGGTCATTATATATATAGAAGTCGGTTCTCGGCTGTCAGTTTTCAGCTTGGTTCTGCTTTGCTCTCAAAGCTGAGGGCGAAAAGGTCGAAAGTCGGCCAGATTGTTTACAGCTAATCGGGAAAATCACCTTTTTGTTTTGTAATCTTACCTAACAGTATCAGAGGCACTACCGAGGATTCAGGAAAAAGCGACCCAAAAACAAGCGATTGTAGTTGATAGTCCTACACTATAATACTTTTGTTCTGGATGTTGAGAAAAAAGCATAAACTTAACATCATACCAAAGAATGAATTAACTTTGAACCTTTAGGGGATTGCCCGCGTCTAAAAGCGCAGGATACAATCAAAGAAATTCCGATCAAACTCATACCGACTTCAGATAAGCCAGACTCACCCGCGAGTCGGAATAGTAACAGACTTTTTCTGTGTCAAGGAGTCACCACCAAACCAATGCCCACCGCAAAAACCAACCAAACTCAATCACAGCCCACCCTCAATGCCGATATGGTGCGTACCTATCTGCACGAAATTGGGCGAGTTCCCCTCCTAACTCACGAACAAGAAATTATTTACGGCAAACAAGTCCAACGGATGATGAGCCTGTTAGAAGCGAAAGAAGCACTATCGAAGCAATTAGGACGGGAACCAGATCGCTTGGAGTGGGCGGATTCGGTGAATTTAAGCGAAAATGAACTGGATCGCGCCTTGAAAACCGGCGATCGAGCTAAACGGAAAATGATTGAAGCTAACCTCCGCTTGGTGGTTGCGATCGCCAAAAAATATCAAAAGCGGAACATGGAATTCCTAGATCTAATTCAAGAGGGTAGTCTGGGATTAGAAAGAGGTGTAGAGAAATTTGATCCCACCAAAGGTTATAAATTTTCTACCTATGCCTACTGGTGGATTCGGCAAGCGATTACTCGTGCGATCGCTCAACAGGCCCGCACCATTCGTTTACCCATCCATATCACCGAAAAACTGAATAAAATCAAAAGAACCCAGCGCGAACTCGCCCAAAAACTGGGGAGAAGTGCCACTCCTGCCGAGATTGGCCTGGAATTAGAGCTAGAACCCGCTCAAATCCGCGAATATCTCAGTATGGCCCGTCAACCCATCTCCCTTGATGTGCGCGTCGGCGATAACCAAGATACGGAATTGTCGGAATTATTAGAAGATAGCGGAGTTTCTCCCGATACCTTCATCACCCAAGAGTTATTACGGCAAGACTTAGCCAATCTCCTGGCCGAATTAACTCCCCAACAACGGGAAGTGATTACTCTCCGTTTCGGTTTAACCGATGGTAAAGAGTTATCCTTAGCCAAAATTGGTCAGAGAATGAACATCAGTCGGGAACGAGTGCGACAATTAGAACACCAGGCCTTGGCTCATTTACGCCGTCGCCGGGCTAATGTCAAGGAATATATTGTCGCTAGTTAGTAAAATTAGCAAATAACCCAGAAGGAGAGCGCAAGCTCTCTTTTTTTTCGGTTTAATTAATATAGAATCCCGATTAGTTTTCACCTGTGGCAGTTCCGTCATGACTAGATCGACAGAAACAGCGACCCTAACATTATACGAAGAAGATTTTTATCTCTGGCTAAAAACCACGGCAGAACAATTAAAAAAAGGCCGGTTTGCCGAGGTGGATTTAGACAACTTAATTGAGGAGATTGAATCGATGGGGAGAAGTGAAAGACACGCGCTCAAAAGTCTTTTAACTCGTCTCCTAGAACATTTACTCAAATTAACTTACTGGCAATCGGAAAGAGACCGGAATGGCAATCATTGGAATGGAGAAATCAATAATTTTCGGGCAGAAATTCAAGATTTACTGGAGGATAGCCCTAGTTTAAAGCCCTATCTTCGGGAGATTTTTGAGCCATCCTACCATACAGCTTTAGAGACCGTCCGGAAAAAAATGGGTTTATCCCCCGGCGGTTTACCTAGTCAGATAATTTTTAATCTCGAACAGGTTTTAGATAATCAATGGCTGCCAATCGATTGGGAATAAACTATTGACGATCTAAATCACTGCCTAGGACGGTACTGGAGTTGGGAGAAAGGAGCTTTTTGCCTCTTGCCCCTTGCCTCTTGCCTTGAGAAGCTGATCACTGATCTGGGTTCACTCAACCAATTTCTTCAGCAGGGCATCCACTTCCTCCAGGCCAGATTGATTATTTTTCAGCACATAAACCGCTCGCGCTTGCTTAAAAGCTTCCTCCGCCTCTGTTTTTCGTCCCCGGCCCGCGTAGGCCCGACCGAGATTAAGATAGACATCGGCGTTATTGGGGGCGATTTCGGCCAAATCTTGATAGGCGATAATTGCTGCAAGATAATCTTTTCTGGCCAGATGGATGCGACCGATTCCCGCTTGTGCTTCCAAAGATTGGGGTTGTAGGAAAACAGCCCGACGATAAAAGGGGAGAGCCTCATCAAAACGCTCTTGTTTTTCGAGTAAAATCCCTATTTTTAGCTGAATTAAAAAATTTCCTGCACTTTGTCGCTCTATTTCCTTTAAAATTTGGGTTCCGCCATTTAAATCGCCCTGTTTGAGCAAAAGGCTGGCCAGTTGCAATCTTAATTCACTATTGTTAGGGAATCTTTGCAGGGATTTTTGGAGAAAATCGAGGGCTTCGGTGCTTTTATTCTGTTCGATCAAGGCTTTGCCCATGATTTCGTGGGCTTGCTGATTATTGGGGTCGAGAGCTAAAACCCATTGGTAAACTTCGCCCGCTTTTGCATAGTTTTTTTGCCGTAATAATACCACCCCTAAACCGAGGTAGTGTTGGACGTTTTTCGGTTCTATTTGGATAGCGTAGTAGTAAGCGGTGGCTGCATTGTCATAATCGCCGATATTAGCCAAACTATAACCGAGAGCATGGAAAAAGTCGGGATTACTCGGATCGAGACTTAAAGCTTTTTGGTATGCTTGGGCGGCGGCGTTATAATCCCCTTGCCGCGTTTGTAAAAAGCCGATCCCGGAGAAAATTTTGGCATTATTGCCATCAAGGGCGGCAGCCCGCTCGTAAACGGCTATAGCTTCCCCATAATTGCCATTTCTGACCAATTGCCGCGCTTGACGCAGTAGTTCGTTAACCTGTGAATTCCTGCTCACGATTGCCCCCGCCGGATTATCAGCGATCGCAATTGAGGGGGAGAAACAGCCCCCCGCGAGAAGACCGACGAGCAAGATTAAACGGGTAAATTGTTTCATCTTTGTTAACGATTCTTAATTAAAATTTATTGTAAATGCTATTGACAAAAATCAACCATTCTGCATCACCCTTGAACGAGATTATTGCGGGCCTCTTGGGCAACTTGGGCGCTTTTATCGCTGGTTAACTGGGTCAAAACAGCGATCGCATCTTCCCCCCCTAAGCGGCCTAAAGCTTGAGCGAGACGATAGCGCAGTTGCCAGTCATCATCATTAGCCAAGGGAACAAGTAAAGAGACGGCGCGAGGGTCGCCTAGTTCCCCAAAAGCACTAACGGCGGCCGTTTTTACCAATTCATTATCGGAGTTTAGGGCGATTTCGAGCAGTTCAAAGCCCCGGGGTTCCCCCAATTCGCCCAAAGCGGCCACAATGCTAAATTGAATTAACCAGTCGGAGGATTGTTGATAGACGGCCACCAGATCATCGTAGGCTGCCGTTAATTTTAACCCCCCGAGCGCATCGGCCGCGGCTGCTTTCACGTCTGCTTCGGGATCATGCAACAAGCGATCGCGCAGAATAGTTAAGGCCAGATCAAGATTCTGACGACCGAGGATATCTAGCTGACTTACCGCCGAATAACGCACCCTAGCGTTACTATCGTTAATTAAAGGCTGTAACATCTCGAAGGCGATTTCTGGGGCTAAATAACGCAGTTGATTAACTCCCGATAAGCGATCGCCATAATCATTGGAATCGAGCAGCCGTTGCACGGATTCAGGGGAATAATTCATAATTTGATGACACCCTTAACAATTGGACTGGTATTAATTGTCCCATGAATAGTTATCGACTCCTGACTATTTTGATCATGTTTAGTTCCCCGGTTTTTTGGGGCTGTAGTCCTCCCTCTCCCCCTAAAAAAGAACCGACGGCTAAGATAATCGCTTCTCCTTCTCCCAGTCCGATTATTTCCGCATCGGAGATTAAGGCCGCTAATCGTTATCGTCAATTGGGATTACAGTATCGTCAACAGGGAGATTTTATCAAAAGTATTGAGGCTTTAAAAAAATCGGTACAGTTAAACCCCAATCATCTGGACGGGAGAGTAATTTTAGGATGGACACAACACCTAGCTAAACAACCTTTAGCGGCACAAACAACCCTCGAAGAAACGATTAAAATTGCTCCCGATCATGTGGCTGCTTATAATGCTTTGGGTATTGTTTATCTTGTCGGTGGTCATCTTGAAAAAGCCGTAGTCACTCATACTAAAGCCGCTAATTTAAAACCCAATAATGAAATCGCCTACTATAATTTATCCCTCGCCTATCATCGCTTAAAAGATTTTAATTCAGCTATTACTAACGCTAAAAAAGCAGTTAAATTAGAGCCAAATAATCCCCATCCTCTTGTGGCTTTGGCAATGATTTATTTAGACCAAGGTGATAGTAAAAAAGCGCGGGATACCTACAAAAAGGCTAGGGATTTAGACGGTCGTTATCGCCAAAAATGGTTTCTGGCACATCTGAAGGAAGCTGGTTTTAGTCAGGAGCAAATTCAATTAGTCGAAAAGTTACTATCCGAGATTTAAAAGTTAATATTTCCCCTTAGGATGCCTGTCGATGTCCCAGTTTTAGGAAAATAGTTTCTAAATCTTCGCGGCAAGTATAAAACTCGCTTAAGTTCAGGCCAGAAACGACTAAAGATTTCAACAATTCGGCACTATCTTCTAGGGTTCCCGTAAATCTAACCCGGAGAGTATTAGTATTAATAATTCTTTGCCAACTTTCCACAAAAACACATTGTTTAAGAGCGGTTTCTAAGGCTTCTAAATTGCCTAGAGTCGTGATCTGCAAGTATTGACCAGCTAGACGTTGATTTAATTCCTCTAAAGAGGTACTTTCCACTAGATAACCTAATTCCATGATGCCCACAGAACTACAAAGTTCCGCTAAATCACTAAGGACATGGGAGGAAATTAAAATAGTCATACCTGCCGATTGTAAGACTTTAATAATCTCACGAAATTGTAGGCGAGCGATCGGGTCTAATCCAGAAACTGGTTCATCGAGAAGTAAAATTAAAGGTTCATGGATAATCGTTCGGGCTAAACTTAAACGTTGTTTCATTCCCCGGGACAAAGTAGCGATCAAATTATGGCTTTTATTGGTTAATTGTACCAGTTCTAGAACTTCATAAATGCGGCGATGACGTTGGGAGCGCGGGATATGATAAAGACGGGCAAAATAATCAAGATAATTCCAGACATTTAAGTCATCGTAGAGGGGAAAATTATCGGGTAGATAACCTAAATTTCTTTTGAGACGGGGATTACTCTCATCTCTTAAAAGACGTTCTCCGTGCAGATATATTTCTCCGGTTGTCGGTTCTTCTGCTGCCGCTAACATCCTAATTAAAGTGGTTTTTCCCGCTCCATTTGGACCGATTAACCCGTAAACTTCCCCCGCTTCAATCTGTAAATCCACTTGATTAACAGCCCCATGGCGGTCAAATTGTTTGGTTAAACCAACGGTAGCAATGGCTAATTCTGGTGGGTTCATAAAGTTTTTTAGTTAGGTTCTCACGGTGACTCGCTAATCACGAATACAGGGTTTATCTCCCATGACTTCCAGATTAAAGGTAATACGCGTCAGGGTTTTCATGGTTGTTGTTAAATTGTTTGAGCCTTAATATCGGTTCTTCTGGTTTTCCTCTGTTACTTTTTGTTATCAATTAAAGCAAGCAAACAGATTAAATTGTCTCATCAATTTTTTGATAATTGACCACTGTTACATTTGGTAAATCGAGGAGTTGATCAAAATTTATCCACATAACCCACCTCCTATTCTGTATTAATATTATAACATCCTCACACAGAACCTAGAAGAGCGGCCTCATCTTCTGACCATTCATAATTGATCGGTAAATACCTTGTATAAGAAGATTCCAGGCGAAAAAAAGCCAAAAAGTAGCGGACTGTATAGCGCGGCACTACATCTCAGAAAAAACCTCTTACAATGGAGACAAGAATGATCGGAGATCAATGGGGGTGAACGTCATGTTAGTGATTTTAACCGACGAACACATTCTCGATACGGGTTCTGTGTGTCAGGGCTGTCTTTTAGCCAACCAGCAGGGGCAACCCCGGTGGCGAGAGGGTAAACTAGGCTGTGGTCACTCCTTGGGTAAAGGGGGCAGCCAACAGCCCAATCTCTACGAGTGTCAGATGGGCTTTACAATTGCTAATATTGAAGGCTAATCAGACCTTTTAAATGATTAACTTAGAGTTGAGTTAGGGGGATTTTCTTAGGACTCGGAGGAGAGAATCAAGGCTATTGCTAATCCCCAATTCAGCTTAGATACAATGACAATAATGGCTGAGGGTTTCGTAGCATCGCTCGTAGGCTTTTTGGGCTTGGGTTAAAACATCGTCGGAAATTTCTATATCTAATTTTCTGGCTTGTTTGATAATTTTACCCGCTTTGATATTCTCGGAAGAATCTCCTATACCACGGCTGCCAGTAGTGTTTAAAACTCGATATTCTTCAGAAAATCCCGTTTTAGTATCGAGATGACTCTGTAAACTATTAAAGACCAATTGACTTTGGTTTAATACTTGATCGTGGGTGATAAATAAACTCTTTTCTTTGCTGTTAATTAATCGAGCATAACTTTCTAAGGTGGCTAAACGACCAGTATAATAACCCAGGGCGTGCTGCTCATTTTGATGGGGTTTAATATCTAAAATACTAGCTAAAGTGCGCCGCGGTTCTCGTAGTAAAAATATGGTTTTAACTGGATCAGATTGTAAAAAACTATGATCTAAAAACTTCTGATCGTGAAGAACTTTATCTAAAATATATTTATGATTCATGTTTAAATCTTTCAAACGCCAGTAGAGTTTAAACATTAAAGTTTTAAAATCCTGTTCACTCTCATAAACCAGATGAGTTTCGCCAAAACCGATAATTTCGGGATTAGAATTGAGGATATGGGTCAATAAAGACGAACCCGATCGCATATGGCTAAGGATAAATAAAACCTGATAGGGTTGGGGACGAAAGAGGATTTTATAGGGGTCCTTGGGTGTATCAATGCGGATCTGAAAATACTTATAAGTTAAACGATGGGTTAAATCCTGCCAAGATTGGGGTAGGCGATCGATGGCTATAGTCATAGGTTAATAAAGAATTGTGTCAACTTGTCGCTAAGATTCCCCTATAATGTATCCCATTTAAGACCCAAACAAAAGTGAGGTTTATACAAAATGGGATTGCCAAGTTGTTCGCTCTGGTTTTTTACGGCGCGAACCGATGTCTGGTTTATGATGAATACTATCCCTCATCTAGTCAAAATGAGTCAGTTTCCCTTCCAGGAAAAGGTACTCGCTATTGATACGGCCCCTTTAAGCGGGGAAAAGGTTAATCGCCCCGGACTGGGTACAATGGAGGAATTAAGAGCCTGTGGCGAAAAATTAGTTAAAGATGGCATAATCGATCGCCTAGTGGATTTTAACTACGATCCCAGCTATCGTCAGCGTATCTATCAAAAGCATTTCGGCAGTCCCCTCCGTTCCACCCATAACTACAAAGGTTATCCGATTTTTGGCTCAATCTTCAAAATCGAGTCCTGTCGCAGTGATTATATGGTCCATTATGACAGTGACATGATGCTCTACCAAGAACCGGATTACAGTTGGATCCGCGAAGGGATCGAGTTAATGGAAACCCATCCAGAAATGATGTTTGTGCGTCCTTTGTCCGGTCCACCGCGGCCCGATGGTACGATTTATTCTCCCCATCCTTGCACGAAAAATACCGACGGATTCTATCAATTTAAATTTTTTGGCAGTCGTGCCTATCTACTTAATTGTCGTCGCTATGATCGCCTTTTACCGATGACCCCCCTCTGGCGCTCTTATAAAAATACCTTTCTCGATCACTTACCCGATGGTTTAAAAGCTTGGGGCAATATTTTGACCGGCAAAGGAAAACTCGACTCTTGGGAAATTATGGTTTCTCGCTCCCTAGAACAAAGCAACTATTATCGCGCCACTCTCACCAATGCCAAGGGTTGGACTCTGCACCCCAACGAGCGCTCTGCCGCTTTTAGGCAAGCTTGGCCGACTATTATCGAAAAAATCGAAGCGGGTATTTACCCACCGCCCCAAGCTGGTTATTATGACCTGATTCCGGAATTATGGTACTAAGAGAGCCTTAGTTCTCTAGATTTGAGGTGAGGCGATCATCGCTTAGATTTCATAGCACCGGCTGTAAGCGCCTGTTGTTTTCGTTAAACGATGTAATATTTTGTGTACACCGCAACTCATTGACGATTGCGTAATGTAGAAAGTGAGTGCGGCGACAATTGTACTTGTCAAACAATGATATAGTACAAGTAAATTGCTAATTATCGGCAGGTAGCGTCTGTCATAGATATAGATTGTGGAGTTAAAATATGTCTAGTATAAACACTGGTATTGAGTGGACTGATAAAACGTGGAATCCAACAACCGGGTGCGATAAAATTAGCACCGGCTGTCTGCATTGTTATGCCGAAGCTATTACACAGCGTTTTCCCAAAAACTTTCCCAATGGATTCAGCTTAACTTTGCATCCAGAAAGATTGGAAGAACCCTTACGTTGGCGCACTCCCAGTCGAGTTTTTGTCAACTCAATGAGTGACCTTTTTCATGATGATGTGCCTCTCGACTTTATCAGACAAGTTTTCTCAGTTATTCATTTAACACCTTGGCATATATATCAGATTTTAACAAAGCGACAAAGCCGTTTAGGTGATTTAGCGTCTAAATTAGATTTTCCAGAAAACATTTGGCTAGGTGTATCTGTCGAGAACCAAAACCACATAGATCGGATTGAATATCTTCGGACAGTTCCTGTTTCAGTGCGTTTCATTTCATGTGAGCCACTTTTAGGACCCCTAGAACTTAATTTAACTGGCATTGATTGGGTTATTGTCGGCGGAGAATCCGGGCAAAAACATCGCCAGATGAAACTTGACTGGGCAAGGGATATCCGCAATCAATGTCAAAATTCAGGGGTAGCATTTTTTTTCAAACAAGTTGGGGGAAGGACACCGAAAGCAGGGGGTAGATTACTTGATGATAAAATCTGGGACGAGATGCCTAATGCCTGGAATCAGCATATCCAAACATGGGGAAGTGTCCCACTTAAATCAGCGAGGCGTTCAGAAAAATTAGAGCTTATTGCTTAACTGGAAATGTAACCTTTAAATCATCCGCAAACGTTCCTTTTCGCCGTTTTTTGTCCTCGGGTGAATGTACTGTGATTTTTCCTTGAGATTCAAGATTGCTAAGGGCAGTTTTGTAATTCTTTTTAATGTACGGTTTTCCCGGATGATGCTGGTCGTAAATCTCTGCCATCGTCATAGTTTTACCTGAAAAATTGTCCAACAACATAGATTCCAGTTGATCAAGAGGACTGGTTAGCTCAAAGAGTAATGGTTGTTGAAGAGTTGCAGGATTATACTCAAAAGATGGTACGCCCTGCGTCTGTTCAGAACTCTCTTTAGCCATTATCTCTTTCATAATTTCATAGCCTTTAGGATGCTTGCTTACAAAAATTAGGTGATGGCTAGTACGATTTCCCATTTCATGTCTGAAACGAAATGGAAGAACATATTTACCCCCCATTTCTTTCAAGGCTTCACAGATATATTCTACAACGGTTAACTCACGCTCTTGTGGAGTAAGTGTAAATGTTTTCAATCGTTTGCGGAGTTGATCTGCTCCTACTTGTCCGAATAGCGCATTTATGTGTTCTTTGACTGCATCATTATTTAAACCCATGTTGATGCGATTGTAATTGAAGAAGAAGATGCAATCACAACCCCAATCTTTGACGACCGAATTAACAAGTTGAAGAGATAGTCCCTTGTAACCCCAAGGATCAACAAAAAATAAAGTGGGAACTAATTTCATGCTTTGGAAGGTTTTAACTATGTCCTCTCCAACCTCATATTTTGATATTTGAGGGCGGTATTTTAAATTTTCTATGCCCGGAATTGAATCTATAGCTTGTTGAAGAGAATTAACTTTTTCGACATCGGCATCGTTAAAGATCGACACCAGCATATTTCGCATATCTGGATCTGCGATGGCAGTTTCTAGAACTTTTACTGGGGTTGATTTTGAGCCATCTTTATATCGTCCTGCACCAGCAAAAAGGTCAACATAAGCGATTTTCTGGACTGAAGACGATCCCTTAACTTTTGAAATTATAACTTTTGCCCAAGCCCAGAAATATTTCTCAACAATCCTAGCTTTGATCAAGGACTGTTCTTTTTGCTCATTGAAGAAGGAATTTTTAGTCATATCCTAATATGTAGCCTATAATCAACGGATTTAGTATAACATACCTTATTTTTTTTTAAATTAGAGAAGATAGGAGATGAAACAACCCAAAAGAAAACCCAACCACCGCCATGGGGAGATTGGGTTTTCTGGTTATCAATTGATTTTAAGGAGCTAAAGCGTTACCGCGCAGGAGAGAACCGATGGTTTTAACAGTAATCTTCATCTGTACGAGAGGATTAGCGGGAACAACGGTTTTATAGAACCCATTTGGTATCTTTTATAATGTAGATGCTAGGCTGAAAAGGTGAAGCGAAAACCTTGTCCACTATAGGTTTCAGGGAAGAGAGTCTGTAGCCTGTTTAACGGCAATACTTTGGTCTGAACCCCGTCAGTGAATGCGCCACCGTCTAGTCGTCCCCGAAAATCGATACTTTGGAGTAAGCCAAAATGTACTCAAGTAGTATGACGAATGAAGAGTGGTCTATCGTAGAACCGCTATTGCCAAAGAAGAAATTGACTGGCCCCCCGAAATGGACAAAACGACAGATTTTAGATGGGATTTTCTATCAACTCAAAAATGGCGGTAATTGGCGGGACCTCACGAAAGATTTCCCTCCCTACTCCACCGTGTTCTGGCATTATAAACAGTGGAGAAGTCAGGGAATCATCCAAAAAATAATGGAAGAATTACATCGCAGATTACGACAACAAGAAAAAAAACTTGTGGACGAATCTAATTATGATTGATTCTCAAGCCGTCAAAAATACCTGTAATGCGAGTGTTGAGACGAAAGGATTTTGTTTCTACAAGTGCACCAATGGAATTAAACGTCATCTAGGGACGGATAGTCTTGGTTTTCCCTTTTTCGCTCATTGTACTCCCGCCAACCTATCTGATGACCAGGGATTGATTGAGTTGTTAACTCTAGGTATTGACTATTTCAAGTTAAAACCGTCGGAACTGTCTAAGACGACTATTCTTCTAGATAATGGTTATCATCCTGACAAAATAGAGAAAGAGTTGGTTAAGGTCTATCCAGAGATAATGACTAAAATTCAGTTTGAACTGTCTCCAAAACCGTCAAAAACCGAAAAAGCGGAGAAGGGTTTATCAGGATTCGTACCTGTAAAAACTCGATGGGTGATTGAAAGAAGTAATTCTTGGATGGAACGATGCAAATCTTTAGTCAAAAATTTTGAGCGCACTTTAGAACACTCCACTACCAAAATTCATCTCTGTTTTCTTCGACTTCTACTACGACAATTAGCTGTATCCGGCTCTTCTAGGTTCTGTGTGATAAGTTTAACTTACTCTATGATCGATCGATCTTTGTGCCCTCTGTGTCTCTGTGGTTCCCTCCACTCCCTCGCCAGCAATACTGTATCTTAAAATACATTTTACCCACCAAACCTAAGAGAGCCTGTATCCTAAGATACCAAATGGATTCTATAATGACTGTACTAGCCTAAAGATAGCAAAAAACCCGGCGGGAAAATCTCCCCACCAGGTCAAAAAGGCAAAAGTAAAGAATTATTTCTGCTCGGCCTTTTTACTTGACTTATCACCCATTTTGTACTTACGCAAGAAGCGATCGACCCGACCCTCGGTATCGATCATCTTCTGAGTTCCCGTATAAAAAGGATGATTACCCGACCAAACCTCCACATGAATTTCTGGTTTTGTCGAACCCACCGTCATCACCAGTTCACCATTACAGATCACCTTGGCTTCCGGATACCAAGTAGGATGAATTTTTTTCGGCATAATAAACCTCTCTATTAACCTAACGTTTCGAGTATTGAGGCGCTTTGCGCGCTTTGTGAAGACCGTATTTTTTCCGTTCCTTCGCCCGGGGATCCCGAGTCAGATAACCTTCACTCTTAAGGGGAGGACGATTTTCCGGGGCCAATTGACATAAAGCTCTAGCGACACCTAATTTCACCGCATCCGCCTGACCGGTCAAACCACCGCCCTCGGCCTTAACAATGATATCATACTCGTTTTCTAGTCCCAAAGTCTCCAGAGGAGCCTTAATCGTCTGGATATAGGTGGGAATGCGGTTAAAATGGGTTTCCCCATCGCGACCGTTAACGGTAATTGCCCCCGTCCCCGGCACCAGACGCACGGAAGCGACCGCCGATTTGCGTCGTCCCGTTCCCCAATAAACTACCTTATTTTTACTGTCCGTGGCTTGCATTGACTTAATTTCCTCCTGCGGGAATCGTATTAATCGCTAAAACTTCCGGTTGTTGTGCCTGATGGGGATGTTCCGCACCGGCATAAACTTTCAGTTTCGTGAACAATTTCCGACCTAAGCTATTTTTCGGGAGCATTCCCTTAACAGCGTGTTCGATAATCCGTTCGGGAATGCGTTTTTGCAGTTTATCGAAGCTTTCTACCTTCATACCACCCGGTCTGCCGGAGTCGCGGCGATAAACTTTCTGTTGACGTTTTTTGCCCGTCACCGTCACTTTTTCGGCGTTAATAACAATGACAAAATCCCCCGTATCCAGATGGGGGGTGAAGGTGGCTTTATTTTTGCCCCGTAGAATCATTGCGATTTCGGTGGCCAGACGACCTAGACGCTGATCGGCCGCATCGATGACGTACCATTTCTGCTCTAGAGTCTCTAAATTTGGTAGAGGTGTTTTGTTCATGGTGAGTTTGCCTTGGTTTACAAAAATTAATTTTTTTTATTGCCCACCTGGGTGTTGGGGGGTTAGAGTTTTAGGGTTTTAGTTGGAATTCCCCTATTTCCCTATTTCCCTATCTCCCTATTCCCCTATCCCCTCTGCTCGGAAATAATAAAGAGGCTGAGTCTCGCACCAGACGCTATCGGCAAAGGGAAAATCGGCGTAACCCACCCGCAGTAAACATAGTCCTTTAGCTGGTGCGGCGTATTTGACCAATTCTCGGCGCTGATTGACCCAGATGTCGGTAAAGTTTTCTAGCGATCGCTCACCAGTTCCCACCTCCACCAACATTCCCACCAATAGGCGCACCATCCCGTACAAAAAGCCATTGGCTTGGATTTCCATCTGTACAAACGGCCCTTGACGGTAGCATTCCACCCCCTGTACTTCTACCCAGGAATGGTCGCGACTAGAGTTAGCACGGTGAAAGGCGGCCAGATGGTGCTTGCCCAATAGGGGCCGTAAAGCCCTGGCCATCAAATCGGCATCGAGGGGACGATGGTAGTAGTGCCAACTAAAGGGGCTAACAAAGAGATTGGGGATGGGGTCGGTATAGAGGGTGTAACGATAACGTCGCCAGAGGGCCGAGAAACGGGCGTGCCAGCGATCGGGAACCCGGGCTGAGGCCCGAATGACGATATCGTCATCTAGCCGAGCATTGAGAACCTTGGACCAATGGGAGGGTGGGATCGGACTCTGCTGCTCGAAATGGGCAACTTGGGCGGCGGCGTGAACACCGCTATCGGTACGTCCTGCCCCGTGCAGAGTGACGGCATGACCGAGAATATCGGCCAGAGCCTTCTCGATTTCTTCCTGCACGCTCCTGTGATGGGGTTGCCGTTGCCAGCCGTGGAAATTAGTTCCCACATACTGGATAACTAGGGCGATCCGCGACTGGGGGCAAGCTGTCATCGTTACATCAGTTCGATAATCGCCATGGGGGCATTATCCCCGCGACGGCGCAGGGTACGCACGACCCTGGTATAACCGCCGTTACGACTGCCATAACGGGCTTGTGCGCCTTCAAAGAGGGCGTGAACCAGTTGTTTATCGTAGATGTAGCCCATAGCTTGGCGACGGGCGCTCAGGGAACCGTCTTTAGCTAGGGTGATAATGTGGTCTACCTCTGCTCGCACCGCTTTCGCTTTCGCTAGGGTGGTGGTGATCTGACCGTGGCGAATTAGCTGGGTGGCCAAGCTGCGCAGCAGTGCCTTTCTTTGGTCAGCCGGCAGACCCAATTGAGGCACTTTACACCGATGTCTCATGGTATTTTCCTGGAATTGGGTTTACTTGCTTTTTTCTTGGGGTAGGGTGATGCCTAACCGTTTTTGTAGGGCTTCAATGACTTCTTCAGCCGATTTCTGCCCAAAGTTTTTGATTTCTAAGAGATCTTCTTGGCTGTAATCGAGGAGGTCGGCTACGGTGTTGATCTGCGCTCGCTTCAGGCAATTGTAGGCGCGCACGGATAATTGTAGTTCCTCGATCGGAATTTGGTTTTCTTGGTTGATCTCTTGGTCGTCAAAGTTACCGGAGGATTCGAGGGCGTTGAGATCCTTGAGCGGGTTAAAGAGATTAACTAGCATATCGGCCGCTTGGGAAAGGGCTTCTTTGGGGTTAATGCTCCCGTTTGTCCAAATTTCTAAGAGCAGACGATCTCTAGCTTGACCGCTTTCGGAACGGATATCTTCGACGCTGTAGTTGACTTTGGTTACGGGCATAAAGATAGAGTCGATTTGCAGAAAGTCTAGCGAAGTGGCCTCCTCTTTACTGCGATCAATCGCCCGATAGCCTTTGCCTTTTTCCACGCGAAATTCCATCTCTAGCTTGGCTCCTTCGGCTAGGGTGGCGACGTACTGATTGCGATCAACTATCTCGATTTCTGAGGGTAAATCGAATTGTGCCGCCACTACTGTCGCCGGCCCAGTTGCCACTAAACGCCCGATCTGGGTTTGATTGGTGTAGCTTTTCAGGATGATTTCTTTCATGTTGAGCATGAGTTCCATCACGTCCTCGCGTACTCCCTGGACGGTGGCAAATTCGTGATTGACTCCCGCGATCCGCAGGGCCGTCACGGCCGCTCCTTCCAGATTGGAAATGAGAATCCGTCTCAGGGCATTACCTACGGTCGTACCCTGGCCTCTTTCTAGAGGCTCTAGTACAAACTTACTGTACTGACTCTGATTCTTGTAAGTTTTTGCTTCTACACACTCGATTTGAAATTGCGCCACCGATTGACCTCCCTTGTTCAGTTATCAGTTATCAGTTATCAGTTATCAGTTTTCTCTAGCGTTCAGCATTTAACGTTCAGCGTTCAGTTTTTTGAGCAGATGGTCTTTGACGACCGGATTCTCCTGCTGATGCGCTCAAAGCTAACGGCTGCTGGCCTCAAGATCCCTGTCACCTGAAAAAGCTGTTCACTGTTTACACTCTCCGGCGTTTGGGAGGACGACAACCATTGTGGGGGATGGGGGTCACGTCCCGGATCAGGGTGATTTCTAATCCTGCTCCTTGCAGGGCCCGGATTGCGGTTTCCCGTCCTGCCCCGGGGCCGCTCACCATCACCTCTAGTTGACGCATTCCCTGTTCGATTGCTCGGCGGGCGGCGTTATCGGCGGCGGTTTGGGCGGCGAAGGGGGTTCCTTTTTTGGCTCCTTTAAAACCACTCGATCCCGCCGATGCCCAAGAGATCACATCGCCTTTGGTATCGGCGATCGTGACAATGGTATTGTTGAAGGTCGATTGAATGTGAGCGACTCCGGTAGGAATATTTTTCTTCTGTTTTTTCGGTCCGGTTTTTTTGGTTGGTCGCGCCATAGTTTTTCTTGATTGGGGGATATCGCAATGAATAAAAAATTATTTCTTGGAGGGGGCTTTTTTCTTCCCTGCCACTGTCACCCGACGACCGCGACGGGTCCGCGCATTGGTTCGCGTCCGTTGCCCGCGCACGGGTAATCCTAGCCGATGCCGACGACCTCGATAGGTGCCGATATCGGCGAGGCGTTTGATGTTCATCGCCTCCCAGCGTCTCAAATCCCCCTCGATTTGATAATTTGTCTCGATATAAGTCCGTAGCGCCGCCACGTCTTCATCGCTGAGATCCTTGACCCGAGTGTCAGGGTTAACACCCGTCGCAGATAAGACTTCTTGGGAACGCGATAGACCCACTCCGTAGAGGTAGGTCAGGGCGATTTCCACACGCTTATCGCGAGGTAGGTCTACACCAGCTATCCTTGCCACGCTTTTTCTTTCTCCCTATGAACGATTTTTTTCCAAAAACGACTACAATTAACGGTAACGATTCTCTGCCCCAAGACAGTGACTTTGGTGGTTTAACCTTGTCTCTGCTTGTGTTTGGGGTTAGAACAAATTACCATGACTCGACCGCGCCGACGGATGACGCGGCACTTTTCGCACATTTTTTTGACAGACGCTCTAACTTTCATGCCTAACTATTCTGGCAACACTGCAAGCTTATTATTATATCAGATTTCTTTTACCCGTGTCACCTATTTTTTTAAAATAAATTTGGACGCTTATTAGACTTTTTGGCTTCTCTGCCCCTATTTATCGCTATTTTTTTTGATTTTTCAGGCGATAGGTAATTCTGCCTTTGGTTAGGTCGTAGGGGGTCAGTTCCACTTTGACTCGATCGCCAGGGAGGATTTTGATATAATTACGGCGGATTTTGCCAGATATATGGGCTAAGACGTTGAAACCGTTATCTAAATCCACCCTAAACATGGCGTTAGGCAAAGATTCGGTGACGGTTCCTTCCATTTCAATCAGATCTTGTTTAGACAAAGTTAATTCCTCAATTTCACTAGAGACAATTTAACGAACGGCAGCAGCAACCGTGCTGTTAGCACAATTCCCCCAGTATAGCTTATCAGTCATCAGTGATCAGTAATCAGTAACTCAGATGCGAGTTTTCAGTCCACAGCCAAAAAGCTCCCCATCTCCCCACTCTCATCTCCGGCACTCCCCACTCCCCACCCCCATCTCCCCACTCCCAGGCAGTATTAACGAGTAATATTTAGATAATCAACAGCTTAACCTTGCTCTGTTTTCACTGATTACTGATTACTGATTACTGTTCCCTGAAAAGCTAGATTACTCGACGACAATTCGCCATTCATGGAGTTCGTATTCCACACAACCATTCTCGATTAAAGGATCGCGAACTATAATTGCTTGGGCTTCCTCAAGAGAATCGGCCTTAAATAATAACATTCCGCCGCCCCTTTCTGCCCAATAACCAGTTTTTGCTGCTCGTCCTTGGCTAATTAAATCACGCACATAGTCCTTATGGGCGCTGACATAGCGATCGAAGGTAGTTTTATCAACAATGCCTTTTTCTATCTTGACAAACCAGGGCATAAATTCTCAGGAGGCTAGGACTGATTAACAATCATATAATTATACCGATTAATCTTGGCCGTCGATGGTGCCATGTAACAGAGATATACAATTAGCTTAGAGTTGTGGAAGACTGCTAGAATCGAGGTGACAGCTTTATTTCTGTAGCTTTGCTTGCTTCCATGAATCAACCCCAGGGATCTCTATTTTTTATCGCACTTTTGCCGCCGCCAGAAGTACAGGAAATTGCCACAAAAATCAAGTTAGAGTTTGCAGAAATTTACAATAGTCGCGCTGCCCTGAAATCGCCTCCCCACGTCACTCTCCAACCCCCTTTCCGGTGGAATTTAGGACAATTACCGGATTTAGAAAGATGTTTAGAGGAATTTGCTGGCTTGCACGCTCCTATTCCCCTAATTCTCCAGAATTTTGCCGCCTTTAAACCGCGAGTCATTTATATTAATGTCCAGAAAACCCCAGAATTATTAACCCTACAAAAACGGCTTTTACAGCAGCTAGAATCTTCCTTGAATATCAGCGATAATGCCTCAAAAAGCCGAGCTTTTTCGCCCCATTTAACCGTTGGCTTCCGAGATTTAACTAAAGATAATTTCTGGAAAGCTTGGTCAAAATATGCTGATCAAGAGCTATTTTTTGAGGTGATAATCGATGAAATTACCCTCCTAATTCATAACGGCAAGCACTGGGAAATTTATCGGCAATTTTCTCTATAATCCAGACCCTTGCAGGTTTCTATCTACAGAGGAAGGGGTTCTAGTGCTAAAATAGGAGAGAGCAGCTTTTAAAGCTTCATTTCTGGCTTTTTTACGATATTTTAACCTATAGAGCGATTTTATGGCGACTCCGCCGCCCTGAAACCTATGTTACTCAAAAATCCCCCGAAAATCTCCCCCAATCTGATCAAACAGCTAGAAGCGATCCTCGGTAAAGATGGAGTCATCCGTCGCAAAGACGAATTATTAACCTACGAGTGCGATGGTATCACAGGATACAGACAAAGACCCGCTCTTGTGGTACTACCTCGCAGCACCGCAGAAATTGCGGCGGTGGTGAAACTCTGTCACGATAACGAGATTGCCTGGGTAGCGAGGGGTGCAGGAACGGGCTTATCGGGAGGGGCGTTACCCTTAGAAGAGGGGATTCTCATCGTCACGGCGCGGATGAATCAGATTCTCAGGGTTGATTTAGATAATCAAAGGGTGGTGGTACAGCCCGGGGTGATTAATAATTGGGTGACGCAAGCGGTAAGCGGGGCGGGATTTTATTACGCACCGGATCCCTCTAGTCAAATTATCTGCTCGATCGGCGGTAATGTGGCGGAAAATTCCGGCGGGGTTCACTGTTTAAAATACGGTGTGACTACCAATCACGTTATGGGCTTAAAAATCGTCCTTCCCGATGGTTCAATTAGCGATGTGGGGGGGGCAGTACCAGAACAACCGGGCTACGACTTAACCGGTTTATTTGTGGGTTCCGAGGGAACTTTAGGCATCGCCACGGAAATCACCCTAAGAATCCTGAAAACTCCCGAGTCTATCTGTGTTTTACTGGCCGATTTTACCAGTATCGAGTCGGCGGGCCAAGCGGTGGCGGATATTATTAAATCGGGAATGATTCCGGCGGGGATGGAGATTATGGATAATCTCAGTATCAACGCCGTGGAGGATGTGGTGGCCACCGGCTGTTATCCCCGGGATGCCGAGTCAGTTTTATTAGTGGAATTGGATGGTTTAGGGGTAGAAGTAGCCAGGAATAAACATCGGGTTGCCGAGATTTGCCGTCAAAATGGG
>NZ_JAJTDH010000033.1:0-55785 GCF_021300285.1 Microcystis sp. 49638_E5
TTTTTCTTTGTCAGTAAGGGTGTCAACAAGGAATATTACAAATTGTTAACCGAGTCTTGAAAGCCTTGTGCTACAAAGGTTTGAAATGTTAAGAAAGATGTGACTAAAGGACAGGTCCTAAAAGGACGGCTTTACATTAGACCTCGACCTAATATTATCTCAAGACCAAAAGTCTTTCTAGTTAAGGAATCTACCCGAATAAAAATTATTTTAATTGCCTCATATTTCCTCAGTGAAATTGAATTAGCAACGATAGATATACATTTCAGCTATCGAACTATCTAATTAGTACACAGACTAAAAGCAAGCTGTGACTGAGCTATAATTTTTGGAGATGTCTAGTAGAATCAGGGTAGCTACGTTGACCTTAAAGGTGGGTGAAACGGACAGTGACACCTGTGTTAAAAGGCGGCTGACCGAACGGTTCAACAAAGCTCACCGTCCAACGGTGGTCTTCGGTGCGGTAGCACTCCAGACCCAGCCCCCACAAGCAAAGACTTTAAGCGAGTGAAGCGAACAACAGACCAAAAAAGTAGCCCCAATTGTGATAAAATCGGCGGGAGTAGCGGCAATTGGCATCGCCAGGGGAGTAGGAGTCTTGTCCTAGTTCATACACAGTGGTTTTCCATGAGTGCCTTCCCGAAGAATCACCGCGCTTCTAGGCCGGTGAGTGTCAAGAAACGAACTGGTTCAGAATACTCAATTAGGAGACAATCATGGCAGAAAATAACAATGTCCTGGTCACACCAGAGACCTATATCCGTGCCGAATGCGATCGGCAGTTTGGCACCATCGTTAAAACGGCGGGAGGCCTGAATCGCTTCTACCACTTACGCAGCATCACGCCGCTGGACCAGCAAAGCATCATCCGGATGAACAGGGACACTCTCTACTCCCAGAGCGTTGTCGATACGGACAAAGGCGCCACCATCACCGTCCCTACATTGCCGAAAGATCGCTACGTATCGGTTGAACTCGTGGATAACGAACACTATTGCCCCAAGGTGATCTACGAAGCCGGAACGCATGAATTGCCCCAGGACACCAAATACTTGGGTCTCTTCGTCCGCATCCAAGTGTTCGATCCCACAGACCCGGAGGAATTGGAGCAGGTCCACAAGTTGCAGGATCAGTTCAGCATCAATGCCAACAGTGCCGATCCACTGCCCGAGTTCAAGTGGGACAACGAATCGCTGCAAGCCCTAACTTTGCAGTATCAAAAGGATGCAGTCCAATACAGCAGTGTGACGGGGATGATGGGACCGCGTGGCCAGGTCAACGAGGATACCCGTCACATCGTGGTAGCCACTGGGTGGGGGCTTTTACCTGAATGGGACGCAATCTATCTAAACTACGATGGGGATCATGATTACAATATTTGTCACAAAGCGACCTATGATGTTCCAGATAATGAGGCGTTCTGGTCCATCACCGTGTATGGCAGTGACGGCTACATGGACAAGGAAAACGAGAACAACATCGTCAATTCCTCCAATGTAAAGCCAAACCCCGACGGCACCTTCACCGTGTATTTCGGATCGCAAGAGAACTGTGGCAATGTTTCCAATCGGGTAGATGTAACCGAGGGCTGGAATTTCGCTATGCGGATTTATCGTCCCGGTGAGTCTGTCTTGAATGGAACATACAAACTACCTGACGCTGTACCCGTCCAGTGATTCATTTGGTGAAGTTTGTACTGGTTTACACCTAAACGCTATCTATAGGGGCAATTCATCAATTGCCCCTACTACAAAAAAAGCAAAAGTGTAGTGGATTGTTTCAGCTAAAATAGGGCAATAGATTTCGGCTTAAAGTCTTAGATTATAGAACTTATAGCATTTTTCTAATACACCAAATTAGCTGAAACAATCCAGTAGGGTGCGTGTTTGCGGTTACTAATTCGGATAATAAAATAAAACCAACAATCCGCCGTAACGCACCAATTCTATTACTATTAATTAAACATAATAAATTACATTTAATTTACCTGTGTATCATCCCCTGTAGAATTAAGTAGGGAGACACAATTATTTGTAGGATGGGTTCGCAGTAGCGTAACATGAGCTTTCTTGCAGTCTCAACCAAAGATTTAAGATCAATCGAGAAATATCGCCCGCTGCGGGTTGTGACAATTAGTCAAGATGAACTGATGAGCCACCTCAATAATTTCTGGACTATTGGCCTCCCACTCCTCCGGCTCTTCTAGGTTCTGTGTGATTAGTTTAACTTACATTATGATCGATCGATCTTTGTGTCCTTTGTGTCTTTGTGGTTCGTTCCACCCCCTCGCTAGGAGAAATGTATCCTAGAATACATTTTACCCACCAAACCTAGGAGAGCCCTCCTCCCAGAGGGATAGCTAACCCGTTGAAGCTTTCTTCCCTTTTTTGGTAATCTTCACTGCTGCCATTAATTTACTCCCCCAATGGTCTTGGATTATCGTTAATCTTGTGGATTTTCAATATTTCGGGCAGCATGAAGTACCGCAATAACATCGATTTGCTCAGGCTTGATATAATAAATTATGCGATAAGAACCCTCGATAACTTCTCGGATCTGCTCAGTTTCAAACTCCGGAACAAGACGACCCGAAAAGGGAAAATTAGCAATCTGTTCTGAGCGTCTGGTCAATCTTTCCACCAGTCTTTGAGCATATTGAGGGGAGTTTTGTGATATGTAGTTGTAGATGGATGATAAATGATTAACGGCGGTTTCTGTCCAGAAAACTTTCATGGCTCTAGCTTGAACTTAGTGCGTACTTCTGCCACAGAAATAACCTTTTCCGCCTCACTATCGGCTAATCCTGCTTCAATTGCCTGTCTCACATAAATCTCATACATCAAATCATCCCATGTAGAATTATCCGGCAATTTATCGATTAAATTTCTGGCTTTTTGTTTAATGTTATTTATTTCCATGATGGTTTCCAAAATGACTCCTGACAGTTTACATTATAGCAAGATAGGCTCCTAGAGATGGTGTATTCTAAAACCACCGCTAACGCTCAGAATATCCAAAAAGGCTTTTCCCTCTCGATGTCCTCAACGAAACCTCAACCCGTGATTGGTGTTAGTTGGTGGATAAATGCTGTATATTTACTCTCGTCGCCGCTTAATTCACACGCAGCAGCGCAGAAACTTGCTCAACATTCATTGCTGTATGTAACAATACAGGAGGAGTTTATCTCAGGAGTTCCACGGTGATTAGAGAGCTAGACCGTATTACTGTTAATCCACAAATATGTCTTGGACAGCCAATGATTCGAGGAATGCGTATCACTGTAGGATTTGTTTTGAAACTGTTGGCTAGTCAGTTATCTATTCAGGAAATCTTAGAGGCTTATCCAGAGTTGGAGGAGGAAGATATTCGTCAGGCTCTTAATTATGCAGCTTGGGCTGTATCCGATTATATCGTTAGCTTCACTTCAGCAGCCGTAACGCACCGCTAACTTTAATGATGGTGGGTGATATAATTTAAAATTCTGAGGTAAATCATGCAACTAAAACTAACAAAAATATTCCAGAAAGTTCCCGAAGGCTATATTGGTTTTGTCGAAGAATTGCCAGGAGCTAATACTCAAGGAGAGACTCTAGAAGAAACTAGAAGTAATTTAGAAGAAGCAATTGAGCTAGTTTTAGAAGCTAATCGTATATTAGCTGAAGAGCAACTGCAAGGACAAGAAGTGATTCGAGAGTCTGTTACTTTCTGGGCTGCATGAAACGTATAAACTTAATTCGTCATTTAGAAAATTATGGCTGTGAATTCTTAAGAGAAGGCGGCAATCATACGATTTATGTAAATCGTGTCAATCAGAAATCTTCAGCCATTCCGCGCCATCGTGAAATCAATGAATTCTTGACGCGAAAAATTTGTCGAGATTTACAAATACCAGAACCATGAGTGCGACTCCTGTTAAGCTGCTGATTAAACAGCTTAAGCAAAACCCAAAGGTTGAAACTGAGCATCATTAATAATTTTAACCGTTTCCCCCGACTGCTTAATCACAAACAAACCGCGCCGATAGGCATAGACATCTATCCCCTGATCAATTTCAATGCCTGCCACTGCCCCATAAACCCGAAACTCTCGAAATTGGGGGAAAGCAACCTTAAATCGCTGTAATCGGCTGACAAAATCATCTACATCATCCCTCGACAGTCGAGATTTACATTCCACAGCCACCAACTCGCTCCCATTCACCGCCACAATATCAATCTCCATTGCCGCCCCAGAACGCTTACTTTTCAAGCGACTCATCGTTTGGGTGACATCAATGCCCCATTCCTGAAATAAACCCACGACCGCAGGCTCTACCATTTCTTCTATAAAAAGACACAAAGGAGTTGTTAAGCTATTGACCGCTTTGGTCGTTTCTTGTACCTGTTTTTTTAATTCTTCCATCGTGCGATTAGCTTCCTCTCTGCGGCGATCGGCTTCGGCACTGCGGCGATCGGCTTCGGCACTGCGGCGATCGGCTTCGGCACTGCGGCGATCAGCTTCCTTTTGAAACTCGGCAAATTGGGCCTCAGTTCTTTCAAATAACTTGTAAATATCGGCGATCGTTACAGCGTCTGACATAGGAAGATTCTTCAAGCTTGAGGAGTCTAGTCCCATTCTAGCGACTTGGCCCAGAAGAAATGTCCCTAGCTTCTCATCCGTGTTTTTTCAATCAATTATTGACTATCAACAAATCAGCGATCGCAGTTCAAGGGGAAGGGGTCAAAGGTCAAAAGGCGATCGCGGTCAATGGATAATAGGCAAGGACAATGGATAATTATCAACCATAGCTCCTGCGGCCATGGGCTACTATTTTAATCATCAGGAAGAAATTGACCTGGAAATCACCCAAGAATGGGATCAGGTACAAATTAGCATAACGCGAATAGCTAAATCACCTTTTTACACCGGGAGGAAAGAAGTGACTTTTTCCCCGCCCTTTCCCCGAATGCACCCCGTAACTGATATAAGTAGAGATGTAGGTCTATAACCAAAATTGCCGCATCAGTTCGGTTAGGTGACTGTTTTTCGCTTGTCTAGGAGGGTAGATATGCTCAACGAATTAATTTATGAAGGATTAGGTTTAAGTGCTGTTTTCGGAGGACTATTCCTCTGGTCGCGCTCTGGTCTCGTCAGCAAAAATACCGCCCTTTTAGCCGCACAAGCGCAATTACAGCAAAGTAACTCAGATTTGTTGGCTCAAGTCAAGGGTTTAGACGTGGCGCAATCAGATTTAAAAGACGAAAATCAGCAGCTGCACGCCAAAATAATTTACATAGAACAACATTCCGCCCAATTACAGCACAAAGCTACGGATTTAGAAAATTCTCTCCAGTCCCTCCAGCAAGCTGTCCAGATAGGTGAGAGTGAAATTGAACACCTGAAAACCACCGCTAAGGAAATAGAAGCGGAGAAAGCTGGTTTGATGGAGCAGTTAGAGGCAGAAAAAGCCCAAATTACTAGCCTAGAGGCACAGATTCAAACTTTAGAGCAGCAAAAAGGTGAAATTAACCGTCAATTTGATTTGACCAAAAAACAGACCACCTCTCTCTATAGTCAAATTCAGACCCTAGAACAGGATAAAACTCTATTACAGCAAGAGCTAGAAAAAGCTGAGGAATTAAGGGCGAAAGTGGCCGATTTAGACCATAAAAACCAAGAATTAAGCGATTTAGCCGCCCAAATTCCCAACTTGCAAGGTCAAATTCAAACCTTAGAACAGAATCTGGCTCACCAAACAGAACAGTATGAGCGAGGACAGCAGGAAATAGCCAGCTTACAGGATCAAATTAGCGGGTTAGAGCGGGAAAAAAAGTCTCTCAGCGAAGATTTAGCCGTAAGTCAAACTCGATCGCTCTCTTTAGGCAAAGAATGCGACAATTTAACTATAAAACTCCAAGAAACCGTCGCTCAAGTGACAGCCATAACCGCCGAAAAGGACAGTCTCGGCGCTCGTCTCGAAGCGGCTAAACTGGAGTTACAAGCTTTAGAAGTCCAGAAAGGGGAATTATCGGCAGAATTAACCACTGCTGCCGAAAAAATTGCTAATTTAAAAGGGCAATTACAGGAATTAAACCAGTTACCCCAACAATTGGCTGATTCTCAGGCAACAATTGCTGATTTAGAAGGGCAATTACAGGAATTAACCCAGTTACCCCAACAGCTAGAAACCTATCGGGAAAACATTTCTAATTTAGAGATTCAACTACACCAGTTAAGTTCCGAAAAAGACCAATTAGAAACCACAACTTCCCGTCATATCGAGGAATTAAGCCAACAAAATCGCCAACTAACTCAAGATTTAGAAGCCCAAAAAACGGCAGCTAAAGCTTTAGAAAAAGAAAAAATTAAGTTTGAGGGTGAGTTAGCAACTAAGCAAGCAGAAATCGCCGCTTTAGAGGTTAAAATTCAAAACCTACAGCAAGAAAGAGACGATTTCTCTCCACAAACTGCCCCTATTAGCACTAATGAACCAGAAGCAATTATTAGTGAAACTCCGGTAGTAGAAGAACCGGAAACCCCCCCGGTGATTGCCAAGGAAACTCCGGTAGTAGAGGAACCGGAAACTCCCCCGGTGATTGCCAAGGAAACCCCTGTAGTAGCAGCAGAAAAAATCACGGTTGCCGATACAAGTTTAGAAGTGCAACCCGCAGCGGAGATAGTCCAAACGAGTCAAGAATCCGCAGAAAATCCCCTAAGGGGAAAAACCGTAGTTATACTAGGAACCTTCAGCAAAATCAGTCGCGAGAAAGCGAAATCATTGATTATTAATGTCGGTGGTACTGTTACTGGTTCCCCCAGTGCGAATACTGATTATATTCTCCTCGGTAAAGCTCCCGGTGAGAAACTCAAAAAGGCTCAAAAATTAGGCATTAAAACCCTTTCAGAAGCCCAATTTCTGCAAATGGTAGAATCCTAAATCAGTTATCAGTTATCAGTTATCAGTTATCAGTTATCAGTTATCAGTTATCAGTTATCAGTTATCAGTTCACTGTTTACTGTTCACTGTTCACTGAAAATATACCCCACTTCATAATTCATAATTCATAATTCCCTTTCCCTTGATTACCAAAATTATGAGTCAAAAAATTGCCTTTTTAGGATTAGGAGTGATGGGGGCGCCGATGACGGCTAATCTTGTCCGTCAAGGTTTTGCTGTCAATGCTTGGAATCGTACCCCAGAGGTGCCGGGGATAACCATTGCTGGGGCAGCAGGTGCGAACATTTGTTCTAGTATCGCCGCCGCCGTCAGGGATGCCGAGATTGTCTTTACCTGCGTCGGGGATGTGCCTGACGTGGAAGCGGTAATTTTAGGACCGGGGGGTGTCATGGAATCGGCAGCGGTGGGAACTCTGGTGGTGGATATGAGTACCATTGGCTCTCAAGCCGCTAGGATGATTGGTAAAAAGCTAGAGGAAAATAATCTCCGTTTTCTCGATGCTCCCGTCTCTGGGGGCGATATTGGGGCGAAAAACGGCAGTTTAACTATTATGGTGGGGGGGAAAGAAGCGGATTTTCAGACTTGTCTGCCCTGTTTTCAAGCCATGGGTAAAACTATTCGCTGGTGTGGCGAAATCGGCAACGGACAAGCAGTAAAACTCTGTAATCAAGTCTTGGGGGCGGTTCACATGGTGGCGCTGTGTGAGGCTCTAAAAATGGCAAAAATTCAAGGATTAGACCCCAATTTAGTCATAGAAGTCTGTAAAACGGGGGCGGCGGGTTCTTGGGCGTTGGAAAATTTGGGACCAAAAATCCTCGCCCAAGATTTACAGCCGGCTTTTATGATTGAACATATTTTAAAAGATTTGCGATTAGTCAAAGAAACTGCCCAGACAGCCGGGGAAATTCTGCCCGGGACAGATTTAGCAGAAGCTTTATTTAAAGTAGTAGCGGAATTGGACGAAGGCAAGGGAATTAAACAGGGAACCCAAGCGATGATTCGTGCCTACGATTAAGCCTTTTGTTGGCTTTGACACTCCCGTTGCCTAAAGGCGTGGGGATTCTTCGTTCACGGGGAGATGCCTTGCAAAAGCAGTGCCTTTACTTGGTCTTACTCTCCCTCCAGAAGCAGTAGCTGTATGCCCTACCGCCAAAATTCGTAAACCTTCATCTCGAATATTCTTAGCAGCATTGATGTCTCTATCGTGGGTTTCTCCACACTTAGGACATTGCCAACTACGAATATCTGGTTCTTCGGTTTGTCTTATGCAATGGACGAGGGTTATAAGGGATGGAACCCTTATAGAGAAAGGCATTTAGCGATTTTTGTCAATTGTTTTTGCTCTAGAGCGAACTAATCAATTAAGTCTCTTGCCAGATAAGGATTTAGTCGTGTCAGTAGCGGTTATTGCCATACAACAATCACAAATTTTTGTCTGTTACAATTTATACAAAATGCCCTGGGATTACCCCGACTGAAAACTCAAATCCGATTAGTGATCACTGATTACTGATCACTGATCACTGATTGCTGATAAGATTGTTACGAAAATATAAACACGAAATTCTATAGTTAGCCATGACCCAAAACGGAAGCTCGAAATCGATCGTTGTCTCTCCCTCGATCCTATCGGCGGATTTTAGTAAATTAGGAGCCGATATCGAGGCTGTGGATAAGGCAGGAGCCGATTGGATTCACGTTGATGTGATGGATGGTCGTTTTGTCCCGAATATCACCATTGGACCCCTGATTGTCTCCGCTATTCGTCCCTATACGAAAAAACCTTTAGATGTGCATTTAATGATCGTCGAACCAGAAAAATATGTGGCTGACTTTGCGAAAGCGGGTGCTGACATTATTTCTGTTCACGCTGAACATAATGCTTCTCCCCACCTCCATCGTACTCTTTGTCAGATCCGCGAACTCGGTAAACAAGCGGGTGTGGTATTAAATCCCTCCACTCCCCTAGATTTAATCGAATATGTGCTGCATTTGTGCGATTTAGTCCTAATTATGAGCGTTAACCCCGGTTTTGGTGGCCAGAGTTTTATCCCGGAAGTTGTCCCCAAAATCCGTCAATTACGCCAAATCTGCGATGAAAAAGGCTTGGATCCCTGGATTGAAGTGGATGGCGGCTTGAAACCGGCTAATACTTGGCAAGTTCTCGAAGCGGGTGCTAATGCGATCGTAGCAGGTTCGGCGGTATTTAATGCCCCCGATTACGCGGCAGCGATCGAAGGTATCCGTAACAGCAAACGTCCCCAACCTCAATTAGCCACGGTTTAATTGCCGCAGGGGTGGGTTAGCTGTTGATTAATTAGGGTCTGCTGAAAAAGTTTTTTGTGGGGACAGGGTGTGGGGTGTGGGGTGTGGGGTGTGGGGTGTAGGTTTTTACTGATTCCCATCTGGTCAATTACCTAATTTTCAGAGAAAAAGTCCCGTAATTTTCCCACGATCACTCCCATAACTGGTACTTTTTGATTGACAAAAAGTCTAAAAGTCTTACCCAACAAGGTTTTTAGATTTATTCAGCCAGCCTTAATTATCTTGGCATTCGCACTAACCCACTCTGCTGATTTGTTCTAAAACCTGCTGCCATAAACCCGAATTAGAGACGGCTAAAACTTCGCTAGAATCAGCTTGTAGGGGATTACCAGACCAATCGCTAATTATTCCGCCGGCACCTTCAATAATCGGGATTAAAGCACAAAAATCGTAGTATTTCAGGTCTGATTCTAGGATTACCATCGGCATGGCAGTGCAGCCAGTGGCTAACATCATATAGTTATAACAATCACCCCCAAAAGCGGTACGTTTACAGACGCTTTGCAGCTGACGAGCGATCGCTTGTTGTCGTTCTGTGATAAACATTAAGGGAGTGGTGGAGGCTAAACAGGCATTTTTTAAGACAAGTTCCCGATCCTGACGATAGGGATTAACAATCATCCGGTTATTATAAAGACTCCCTTTTCCCTTCACTCCTAACCAGCGATCGCCTAAAATCGGTTGATCGACAATTCCTAAAATCGGTTGATTTTCTGCCACTAGGCCGATTAAAGTCCCAAAAATCGGTAATCCCTTGACAAAAGAGGATGTTCCATCGATCGGATCCAACACCCAATAACGACCACTTTGGGCGGGAATATTGGCTCCTTCTTCCCGAATAACCCCATCTTCGGGTAATTCTCGCCGAATAATCGCCACCATCGCCTCCTCAGCTTCTTGATCGGCGATTGTTACTATTGAGGAAACTTGATCGAGTTTTGTCTCGGTTTCTAGATGGGGCTGCCGAAAATAGCGCCGGATAATCTCTCCAGAAGTGTCCGCTAATTGATGAGCTAGTTGGATAGTGCGATCAATATTCATCAATAAAAGTTATCCATACAGGAAAACAATAATGTTTATTTATGGTAAAGGGGAGATGGGGAATTATGAATTATGAATTATCAGTGGGGAGGTGGGGAGGTGGGAATTATGAATTATGAATTATCAGTGGGGAGGTGGGGAGGTGGGAATTATAAATTATGAATTATCAGTGGGGAGGTGAGGGATTTAGCGGAAATTTCCCTATCACCCTAAATACTTATTGCCTCTTGGATAGTGCGAGCGATATTCATCAATAAAAGTTATCCATACAGGAAAACAATAATGTTTATTTATGGTAAAGGGAAGTGGGGAATTGGGGAAGTGGGGGATTTAGCGGAAATTTCCCTATCACCCTAAATACTTATTGCCTCTTGGATAGTGCGATCAATATTCATCAGTAAAAGTTATCCATAGTGGAAAACGATAATGTTTATTTATGGTAAAGGGAAGTGGGGAATTGGGGAAGTGGGGAGGTGAGGGATTTAGCGGAAATTTGCCTATCACCCTAAATCCCTATTGCCTCTTGCATAGTGCGAGCGATGTTCATCAATAAAAGTTATCCATACAGGAAAACAATAATGTTTATTTATGGTAAAGGGGAAGTGGGGAAGTGGGGAAGTGGGGAGGTGAGGGATTTAGCGGAAATTTGCCTATCACCCTAAATCCCTATTGCCGCGTCGAAGCTAGAACTATCAGTGGGTAACAGTTTGATTTTGACTCCATAATTAAATTAGTCAACGATCGACTCAATCTCAAGACGAGAAAAAATTAATCTATTAGGAGTTTAGCTGATGACGGCTTTTACGGAAAATGACCTAAAAAGGTTAGAAAATCTGATTATCAATGGACAAAAAGCGATCGAAACTCGTTTAACCTCTCTGGAGAATGGACAAAAAGCGATCGAAACTCGTTTAACCTCTTTGGAGAGTGGACAAAAAGCGATCGAAACTCGTTTAACCTCTTTGGAGAGTGGACAAAAAGCGATCGAGAATAGCGTCGGAGAGATCAAAAGAGAAATTCAAGTCCTAGAGATAGGACAGACGGAAATTAAGGGAGAAATCAGGACTTTAGACGCAAAAATCACGGGTTTAAATGCAAGAGTGCAACTCATCGAGGCATCCGTGGGAAAAATTCCCGATTTAGCTGAAAAAATTGGGGAAGTAAAAAACTGGAAACAGATCGGTATATCGATTGTGACTGCTTTTGTGGGTGGGGTAATTGGTTGGTTGATTCGGGGAAAATAAAACTAGGCAATGTAACATAGTATTAAGCATTTGTATATTTTTATTAATTTTTATGGAACAGACAGCTTTAAATCTGATCGCGATTACCGTTTTTTCGATCACTCTTTCCGTATTTGTCACCCCTTTGCTGTCTATTTCGCCTTTTGTCCCCGCTTTGGCTACTTTTAGCCTCTTGGGATTAGTTACCGTTGATACTCTCACCTTTAATAACCGGGGCGTGACTTTACTACTGGATGCTCTTTCTCCTAGTAAACACCGTCAAAGAGTTATTTACCACGAAGCCGGACATTTTCTCACCGCTTATATTTTGGGTATTCCGATCGCCAGTTATAGTTTGACCGCTTGGGAAGCCTTTCGTCAAGGCCAAGAGGGAGTCGGCGGCGTTCAATTTGAATTAGCAGATTTAGGGCAAAAAGTCAAGAACTTTACCGATTTTCCTGCTTTTTTAGAGCGAATTTCTACGGTGTGGATGGCGGGAATTGCTGCCGAAACCTTAGTTTATGGTAAAGCGGCAGGGGGAGAAAGCGATCGATTTTATCTGCAATCGGCCTTAAAATTAGCGGGGGTTCCTGAGAATAATTATGCCCAAAAAGAGCGCTGGAGTTTATTACAGGCAAAAACTCTTTTAGAAAAACAACAGACTGCCTATCAAGCTTTAGTGATAGCTATGGAAAAAAGGGCCAGTGTGGAAGAATGCTGTCGGGTGATTAGTGAAAGTTTAGTATAACGGGAAAAGTAATCAGGGATAGATTTGATGATTTCCCCGTTAAATTATTTATGAATAATCAGAGCATTCAATCCGAGCAGCGATTAGCTTTAATTGTGCGCGGAGCAGTACAAGGAGTCGGTTTTCGTCCTTTTGTTTATCGATTAGCAACGGAATTAAACCTAACTGGTTGGGTTAATAATACAGCAGCGGGAGTTTTTATTGAAGTCGAGGGCAATCGAGACAAACTAGAAACTTTTTTGAATCGATTATCTTTAGAAAAACCCCCTCAATCGCTAATTGAAAATATTGAGACTCAATGGTTAAATACCGTCGGTTATCAAAACTTTAGCATACGCCGGAGCAGCGGCGGTGAAAAGAATACAATTGTTCTGCCCGATTTAGCCACTTGTCCCGATTGTTTAGCCGATATTTTTGACCCTAATAATCGTCGTTATCGCTATCCTTTTACTAACTGCACTAACTGCGGTCCTCGCTACAGTATCATCGAGAGTTTACCCTATGATCGCAGTGCCACAACTATGAGGGGTTTTAATCAGTGTCCCGAATGTCAAAGGGAATACGAAAACCCTCTGGATCGCCGTTTTCATGCCCAACCGAATGCCTGTCCTCGTTGCGGACCCCAAATTAGTCTTTTAGATAGTCAAGGCTCTGTATTAGCGGAAAAAGATCAAGCTTTAATCGCCACTGCTAGAGCAATTGAACAGGGAAAAATTATGGCGATAAAAGGATTAGGAGGATTTCACCTAGTTGTCGATGCAAGAAATACGGAAGCAGTGCAAAAATTGCGACAACGTAAACAGCGACCGGATAAGCCTTTTGCCGTGATGTATCCTAATCTTGAGTTAGTGAAAAAACATGGTTATGTATCTTCTTTAGAATCGCAATTATTGCAGTCTCCTGCAGCAGCAATTGTCCTGATTAAACAGCGAAAAAATGATATTTATGCTGCCGTTTCTCCGGGTAATCCCTATCTAGGAGTCATGTTACCCTATACTCCCCTACATCATCTTTTATTAGCAGAATTGGGCTTTCCTATTGTAGCAACCAGTGGTAATCTAGCCGATGAACCTATCTGTATTGAGGAAAAAGAAGCTTTAGAAAAATTAGGAAAAATTGCCGATTTATTTCTAGTTCATAATCGTCCCATCCTTCGACCAGTGGATGACTCTATTATCAGGGAAATGGCGGGAAAAGCGATGATTTTGCGGCGAGCGCGGGGATATGCTCCCTTTCCCGTTAAAGTTAATGAGGGAGATTTTCCCCCGATTCTGGCCGTGGGAAGTTATTTTAAAAATACCGTGGCTATCTACCAAAAAAATCAAGTTTTTATCAGTCAACATATAGGCGATTTAGATACAGTTAATGCCGTCAATCATTTTGAAAATATCCTCGATAGTTTAAAAAAATTATACGAGTTTGCACCCGAAGTTATTGCCTGTGATGCTCATCCTGAATATCTAGCAACCAAGTACGCTTATAGCTTAAATTTGCCCGTTATTCCCATTCAACACCATTACGCTCACGTTTTATCCTGCATGGCAGAACATCAGCTACAACCTCCAGTTTTAGGGGTTGCTTGGGATGGAACAGGATACGGTTTAGACGGCACAATTTGGGGGGGAGAATTTATCCATATTGCTGCCGATTCTTGGCAGCGAGTCGCCCATTTTAAACCCTGGCCATTACTGGGAGGAGAAAAAGCAGTTAAAGAACCCAGACGAGTGGCTTTAGGATTACTAGAAGTTATGGAAAATACTGATAGGATAAAATCAGCTTTTAGTGAACAGGAATGGTCGATTTTTAGGCAAATGTTAACAAAAAAAATTAATTGTCCTTTAACTTCTAGTGTCGGGCGTTTGTTTGATGGTGTGGCGGCGATTCTAGGTTTATGTTATCAATTAAGTTTTGAGGGACAGGCAGCAATGCAGTTAGAATTTGCTCTTGAAGGCATTAAAACCGAAGAATATTATCATTTTTCTTTATCCGCCGACTCCCCCATAGTTATTGATTGGAATCAGATAATTTTAGGAGTTGTTGAGGATTTAGAAAAACAAGTACAAATCGGCATAATTGCCGCTAAATTTCATAATAGTTTATATGAGATTATTGTAGAAATTGCTCAGAAAATAGGTAGAGAAAAAATTCTCCTGACGGGAGGCTGTTTTCAAAATCGTTATCTGACGGAAAGAACAATTAATCGCCTACAAGCTTCGGGATTTCAACCCTACTGGCAGCAAACTGTTCCCACTAATGATGGTGGTATTAGCCTTGGTCAAATTATCGGGGCCTGTTCTCAACTCAAACAGTTCTAGATAGGATAAAATTAACTTCTTGGTTAGGATAGGCAAGAGGCAATGGGTGCATCTCACATTTGCAAAAATACCGACAATCAGCAATTATCAGTGACCCTTAAATTATTACAGACATATCAGCAGCTGCCTGTAAGCATCCCACCGAAAAACTAATGCGCTCCAGGGTTTGGGTAGGGTTGATTCATGAATCAACCCTACTATAGAGTTCTTGCATAATTAATTTTTGAGAGTGCAAAAATGAGATGCACCCAGAGGCAAGAGGTAAGAGGTAGTTATAAGCGTTAAAGATAAACCACAGAGACACAAAGAATACAGAGAGCCGATTTTTTTCTAGACTGTTAAACGATGCCACTCAACGATTTTATTGCCTACTTTCAAAATGATTGCTTGACCTAAACCCAGTTCTTGTGTCACATTAACTAGATGGGCAAAATTTTGACGAGTGATTGCTAGTCCCTGCAAACAGGCTAGAAAATCGAGACAGAGAACCGTAGAAAATTCCCAAGTTTGCCGGTAAATACGGCAATTGTCCGGTAAAAAAGCCACAAGAGTGCGAAAATGACTCAAAGCGGCTTTCTCAAAATTGGCGCTAGTGCAGTCAAAAGACGAGTGCTGATAGCTCATAAAAACTTTGCCTGATAGGGAAAGAGCAGGGTTTCCCTCAGACTAGCACTTCCCTTCTGGGGATCACCTTCCCTTTAGAATTTCTCAATAGACTGGCAAATCCCCCCAGAGGAGTATCGTTACCCGCGAGCCAATTGCTAGAAGCTAGGTTTCTTCCCAGAGATAGTGTACTGTAGATATTGATGTCCTTCCTGCTGGCAAGATAACCTATAAATTTCCCCACTCGTCCCTAGCGATAAAAGGCTGTATTTAGTCAAAAATCAAGTGTTGACTTTGATGCCAAACTTGCCTAGTAAAAAATGATCACAGCCTCAAGTTGCCGCTTAACTAATTGACTACTTAACTGATAACTGGTAACTAAAATTATGAATAATGCAATTGTCAAACCGAGAGATGTACAAGTAGCACCGATCGCCGTCGATACTTTTGTCTTTCGTTCCCGCACTTGGGACCGGTTAAAATTCGAGATCGAATACGGATTACAAAAGGGAACCACCGCCAATAGTTATCTGATTAAAGGTGAAAAGGTCGCTCTTTTTGATCCACCGGGGGAATCATTCTCGGCTATATTTTTAGAGGCTTTAACTAAAAGAATCGATCCGAAAACTATTGATTATATTATCCTCGGTCACGTTAACCCCAATCGTGCCGTCACCCTCAAGGCACTTTTAGAAATCGCTCCTCAAGTCACTTTTGTTTGTTCTAATCCGGGGGCAATTTCCCTGAAAAAAATTCTCGAAACCGAAGCATTAAATCTGTTGGTTGTCAAGGGGGAAGAAATATTAAATTTAGGGGCAAACCATCAATTAGAATTTATCCCCACTCCTAACCCCAGATTTCCCGATCAACTCTGTACCTACGACAGCAAAACCGATATTCTCTACACCGATAAATTATTCGGAGCGCACGTTTGTGGCGACCAAATTTTTGATGAGGGTTGGAGCGTTTATAACGAAGATCGGCGTTATTATTTCGATTGTCTCATGGCTCCCTATGCCAGCCAAATTAGCAACGCTTTGGAGAAATTAGCCGCTAAATCGCCCTTATTTTATGCTGTTGGTCACGGTCCTCTGGTGCGTTACGCGATGCACGAATTGACCCTTTCCTATCAACAATGGTTAGCAGTACAAAAGTATCAAGAGTTGACAATCACCCTGATTTATGCCAGTGCCTACGGCAACACCGCCACCCTTGCTCAAGCGATCGCCATGGGGATCACGAAAGCGGGAGTAGCAGTGACGGCGATTAATGCCGAGTTCGCTGAACCGGACGAGATCAAAACGGCGATCGAAAAAAGTGTCGGTTTTATCTTTGGTTCCCCCACTTTGGGAGGACACGCACCGACTCCCATCCAAACCGCCTTGGGGATTACCCTAGCAAATGGCGATAAAAGCAAGCTGGTGGGGGTTTTTGGCTCCTACGGTTGGAGTGGGGAAGCGATCGATCTTTTGGAAGGTAAATTCCGGGATGGCGGTTATCGCTTCGGTTTTGAGCCAATTCGGGTTAAATTTAAGCCCACGGAGGCAATTTTAAAGACCTGTGAGGAAGCGGGAACCGATTTCGCTCAAGCAGTCAAAAAAGCTCGCAAAAGCAGACAACCGAAAACTAATGTTAACCAATCCCAAAGCGATCGGCGATCGCAGGCGCTGGGCCGTTTGGTGGGTTCTCTCTGTATCGTCACCTGCGAATTGGGAGAATTGCGCGGCGCCATGTTAGCCTCTTGGGTGTCGCAAGCGACGTTTACCCCCCCCGGATTGACTATTGCCGTGGCGAAAGAACGAGCGATCGAGTCTCTGCTTTATAGCGGTACGCCTTTTGTCCTTAATATCCTCCAAGAAGGACAACATATAGCTTTAATGAAGCATTTTCTTAAACCTTTTACTCCAGGAGAAGATCGTTTCGCTAATATCGAAACCACTAAAGCTGAGAACGGTGGGCCGATTCTGGCCGAAGCGCTCGCTTATCTGGAATGTCGGGTGGAACAACGAATGGAGTGCGGTGATCATTGGTTGATTTATGCGATCGCAGAAAAAGGCAGGGTTTTACACCAAGGTTTAACCGCCATCCATCATCGCAAATCTGGCAGTTATTATTAACTCATGGTGACGGGCAAGGGATCGCAAAAAACAAGGGTTTCGGCTGATCCCGAAAGTGAACAATACTCTCCCCTATCCTTCTGCTACTGTTTGTAAAACAAGATCGATAAATTTCTGGCTGTAGTATATGCCTTGTTGTTGCATCGTTTCTATGTAAGGTTTGACTGCAGCGATCTTTCCCAACTGTTTTGCTTTAATTAAAATACCGATCGAACCTGTAATTGGAATATTGAGAGATTTACACACCTGACGAGCAGCTAATTCATCGATAAGCACTAAAGAGGCTTTTTGTTCTAGTGCAAGGACGATGACTTCTGATTCTCCTCGATCTAGAGTCGGTAATAGTAAGGAAACCTGCTGTTGAGAGGCGATTTCTCGGACAGAAATCCACTGTTCTCGTAATAGATCGATCGAGCCAGTTTTGTCTTGATCGTAAGTGCTGATTTCAAGAGCTACCGCCTTAGGAATAATGATGCTTTTAACTATTTCTTGTAAAAGACCGAGTTGACCAATTCGCGCAAAAGCGATGAGGGGAGTAGCGTTACTTACAATCATCAGGCTCCAGTTTTTCTATTCCCTTTAATTCAACCGCTAACGCCGATTCGTCATAATCAAACAATACAATCCCTTTTTTAGACAAAATATCCATAAATTCTAGGCGATTAATTCTCGCTAATTCCGCCGCTTTTCCTAAAGAAAGTCGCTTTTCTTGAAAATAATAAATAGCGGCCAGAAGTTTAATTTCTTGACCGAGTTCATCAATTCCTATTTTTAAAGCGGCAAGAACATCGGGAGAAAATTCTAGATTTAATATTTCATTTTTCATTCTAAGTACCTAGTTAAAAATAAAGTTATAGTCATTTCAGATAAGTCTGATACACTCTAGACCAGTTAAACCCTTATTAACTCTAGCATTGATATTCTCAATCTTAATTGAAATGACTATAACTTTAGAGACAAGAGAACTCCGGAACAGGGAACAGAAGGGTTTCTGACTTTTTTTAAGATGCCTCTTAATTATTACAGCTTACAGCGTTTCTCATAAAGATGAAGTATAATCTGATTTGGCATCGTCTCCTGACTCCTGATTGAGGTGATTAAACCGCACAGTGCGCTATTATAGCAGCGGGCAGAAGGAAGAAGGAAAATCCTTGCCAGAACTGAATTTTAGCGATTTAGGTTGTCCTAACTAACTCGTTCTCTGCTATAAGTCTTATTAAGGGGGTGTTAGACCGATGCAGGTGAGATAGTGGCAGCAATTCTCATTTTGAAACGATTTTGCGTTGTTTCAGCGATCTAGAGATTCGTTAAGAATTATTAACCCCTCTGGGTGCAAGGGTTTTAATGTCATGAAACCTTAAAATGAGATTTTGTCCTTAATATCCTCCAAGAAGGACAACATATAGCTTTAATGAAGCATTTTCTCAAACGTTTTACTCCAGGAGAAGATCGTTTCGCTAATATCGAAACCACTAAAGCTGAGAACGGTGGGCTGATTTTGGCCGAAGCGCTCGCTTATCTGGAATGTCGGGTAGAACAACGAATGGAGTGCGGTGATCATTGGTTGATTTATGCGATCGCAGAAAAAGGTAAGGTTTTACACCAAGGTTTAACCGCCATCCATCATCGCAAATCTGGCAGTTATTATTAATTTGTCGTTATGATCATTTCAGGGGGTGTTTTCAGGCAGGATAACGCACCCTGATTGGTCTAATCTAATACTAAATCAGGCTACATATCAGGATAGACACTCCCGCAAGTGCAGTGACTCTTAAATTATTACAGATGTATCAGCGGCTGCGTGTAAGCATCCCACCGAAAAACTAATGCGCGGGGGGTTTGGGGGCGGCGCCACGCCCCCAACGGGGGGTTTGGGGGGTAGAACCCCCCAAAGGCTTGGATTGGTAATACGGCCATCCGTTGAGTATAAGCTACATATCAGGAGAGGCACTCATGCAAAAGGGGGAATAAATAATCAGTTTTTAATAACCAGATTTAGTATAAAAATATATTCTTATGAAAAGCATTGTTTTAATTGTTGGCTTTGAAACCTTTAACACCAATTTATATCGGCAATCGGGCCTGTTGGCTAGTTCTAAATGTCCCGATTTAGAAGTAAAAGTATTCAGCGATAAATCCTTGACTAGCGAACCGGAAATAGTCGAGCAAGCTTTAGCCAATGCCGACGTTTTTTTTGCTA
This sequence comes from Microcystis sp. 49638_E5, assembly GCF_021300285.1. Classification (NCBI taxonomy): domain Bacteria; kingdom Bacillati; phylum Cyanobacteriota; class Cyanophyceae; order Chroococcales; family Microcystaceae; genus Microcystis; species Microcystis sp. 49638_E5. The sequence goes on from NZ_JAJTDH010000033.1 coordinate 19,510, forward strand.
GTTTGATCTTCGATTACGATCAAGTTACTTGGCTGCGGCAACGAGCGGCAGAGATTCCGATTCGCTTAGTTTTTGAGTCTGCTTTAGAGTTAATGAGTTTAACCCGTTTGGGAGAATTTGCCATCGGGGATAAACCAAAAGGAATGCCAAAACCAATTCAATTTATCTTAAGTAAATTTTCCAGTGGCAAGGAAGAAGATAAGTTAGCCGGTTATCTCAGTTTCCTCAAAACTGGTCCGAAACTGCTGAAATTTATTCCCGCTAAAAAAGTTCAAGATTTGCGTAATTGGTTAATTATTTACGGTTATTGGAATGCGGGAGGAACCGAAAATGTTGCCGCTATGTGTTGGGTAATTGCCCAAAAATATCTAGGATTAAAAGTACGGGAAATACCCGAAGTTATCGAAACTCCCAATAAGGGACTATTACACCCCGATTATCAGGGTTATTTTCTCACTCCCCAAGAATATTTGACTTGGTATAAAAAAAATAAATCTCTTGATAAACCAGTGGTGGCACTGCTGCTTTATCGGAAGCACGTTATCAGTAAACTACCCTATATTAATCAATTAATCCGTCATTTTGAAACGGCTAATTTAATTCCCCTACCCGTGTTTATTAACGGAGTAGAAGGCCATACAATTGTTCGGGATTGGTTAACCACAGACTACGAAATTCAGCAAAGAAAAAAAGGAATCATTGAAACTCCTTCTTTAAGTGAAGATGCGGTGACAGTAGATGCAATTGTCTCGACGATTGGCTTTCCTTTGGTGGGGGGTCCTGCGGGTTCTATGGAAGCAGGAAGACAGGTAGAAGTGGCTAAACGAATTCTGTCCGCTAAAAATATTCCTTATCTTATCGCTGCCCCTTTATTGATTCAAGATATTTATTCTTGGACAAGACAGGGAATCGGTGGTTTACAGAGTGTGGTTCTATACGCTTTACCGGAATTAGATGGAGCAATTGATACAATTCCTCTGGGGGGATTAGTGGGGGAAACTATATATTTAATCCCCGAAAGATTACAGCGTTTAACTGGACGTTTAAACAGTTGGATTAAGTTACATAAAACCCCTCCGCAAGAACGGAAAATAGCCATCATTCTCTATGGATTTCCCCCGGGTTATGGGGCAGTTGGTACGGCTGCTTTGTTAAATGTTCCCCGGAGTTTAGTTAAGTTTTTACAAGCTTTACAAGCGCAGGGTTATAATGTGGGAACAATTCCCGAAGACGGGGAAGAAATTATTCAAAAAGTTAAATTTGCCGATGATGAAAATCTCTCTAAACAAAATCGTTTATCGATAGAAACTTTAGAAAATTGGCTAGGTTATCTGTTAACTTCTCGCATTGAAAAACACTGGAAATCTCTGAAAGATGCGGGGATAAAAACTATTGGCGATCAGTATCATTTAGGGGGTATTGAGTTAGGTAATATCTGGATTGGAGTGCAGCCACCTTTAGGAATTGCTGGGGATCCGATGCGGTTAATGTTTGAAAAAGATTTAACTCCTCACCCTCAGTATGCAGCCTTTTATCAGTGGTTGCAAAAAGATTTTAAGACCGATGCTATCGTTCATTTTGGTATGCACGGAACCGTCGAATGGCTGCCCGGTTCACCCCTAGGAAATACCAGTTATTCTTGGTCAGATATTTTATTAGGAGATTTACCGAATTTATATATTTATGCCGCTAATAATCCCTCGGAATCTATCCTAGCTAAACGTCGCGGTTATGGGGTGTTAATTTCCCATAATGTGCCTCCCTACGGACGAGCGGGATTATATAAAGAATTGATGATTTTGCGAGATTTGATTGCCGAGTTTCGAGAAAATCCTGAGAAAAATTACGCTTTAAGAGATAGTATCCTGCAAAAGATTATTGATACAGGTATCTCTAAAGATTGTCCTTTTCTGGAAGCAGAAAAACAGGGAATAGAATTCACTTTAGAAAATGCCAAATTATTTAGCCGCTATGCACTAACCGATTATTTTGTCAAGGTGTATAATTACTTACAAATCGTCGAACAAAGACTATTTTCTTCGGGTTTACACACCCTAGGAACTGCTCCCAATCAGGAAGAATTAAAAGGTTATCTTGACGCTTATTTCACAGATTTATCTGAGCGAGAATTTCAGCAAATTATCGCTGACGAAGCAACCAATGAAAAGCTTAAAGAAGGCATTGCTATTAAAAATTTATTAGGACAAAATAGCGAAGAATTAACTAATCTTTTGCGGGGATTAAATGGGGAATATGTACCACCGGCACCGGGGGGTGATTTACTCCGGGATGGTGCGGGAGTTTTACCCACAGGACGCAATATACACGCTTTGGATCCCTACCGGATGCCTTCCCCCGCAGCCTACACTCGCGGACGAGAAATCGCCAAAAAACTGCTACAACAAAACTTAACCGAAAAAGGAAAATATCCCGAAACTGTAGCAGTTTTACTCTGGGGATTAGATGTGATTAAAACTAAGGGTGAATCCCTGGGTATTCTCTTAGAATTAGTCGGTGCGGAACCAGTGAAAGAGGGGACAGGAAGAATTGTCAGGTATGAATTAAAACCTCTAGGAGAAATTGGACACCCGCGCATCGATATTTTGGCTAATTTATCGGGAATTTTTCGCGATACTTTTATCAATATTATCGAGTTATTGGATGATTTAATGCAGCGGGCAGCTGAGATAGAAGAATCGGAAAATGATAATTATATCCGTAAGCACTATTTAGCCTTAAAAAGTCAAGGAATTGACAATGCCAGCGCTCGTTTATTTTCCAATCCTGCTGGGGATTTTGGCTCTTTAGTTAATGACCAAGTAGTGGAGGGAAATTGGGACAATGACAACGAATTAGCGAAAACTTGGGAAAAGCGTAATGTTTTTAGTTATGGTCGTCAAGATAAGGGACAAGCGCGGCCAGAAGTGCTACAACAGTTATTAAAAACCAGTGAAAGTATTATCCAAGAAATTGACTCGGTAGAATACGGTTTAACCGATATTCAGGAATACTACGGCAATACAGGAGGATTAAAATTAGCCGCAGAAAAACAAAGCGGTAAACGGGTGATGACGAGTTTTGTCGAGAGTTTTTCCAATGATACAACTCCCCGCAAATTAGAGGAGGTTTTGCGCTTAGAATACCGCAGTAAATTACTCAATCCTAAATGGGCCAATGCCATGGTTAATCAAGGTTCCGGTGGGGCCTACGAAATCTCCCAAAGAATGACCGCTTTAATTGGTTGGGGCGGTACGGCTAATTTTAGTGACGATTGGGTGTATGATCAGGCAGCCGATACCTACGCTTTTGATACAGAAATGGCGGAAAAATTGCGTCAAGCTAATCCCGAAGCTTTCCGTAATATTGTCGGTAGAATGTTAGAAGCACAGGGTCGCGGTTTTTGGCAAGCAGACCCCGACAAATTAGAGAAATTACAGGAATTATATCAATTGACCGATGAAAAATTAGAAGGGGTTACTTAGGTTTTTTAGGCTGCATCTCATTTTTGTCAATCTACCAAGTTGGGATTTTTACGGGGACACTCTCGGCTAAAATCGGTCATTACTTCCGATTTTACCACTCAATCCAAGCCTTTGGGGGGTTCTACCCCCCAAACCCCCCGTTGGGGGCGTGGCGCCGCCCCCAAACCCCCCGCGCATTAGTTTTTCGGTGATGATAATCTGATTTTCCTCCTGTTTTACTCAGCAGACGGATATTTTCAATCAGGATTGATTTTTCTAACGCTTTAGCCATATCGTATAAAGTCAAGGCTGCCACAGATACCGCCGTTAAAGCCTCCATTTCTACACCGGTTTCCGATTTTGTCACCACTTCTGCCCGAATTTCGTAGCCGGGTAACTCTGCTTTCGGGATAATCTGAACATTGATTTTTTGCAGGGGTAAGGGATGGCAAAGGGGAATTAAGGAGGAAGTTTGTTTGGCCGCCATAATTCCCGCTAGTCTGGCCGTCCCTAAAACGTCACCTTTAGGCGCATTTCCCTGTTCTATGGCTTCAAAAGTCGTTTTTAGCATTCTCACTTGTCCTAGGGCGATAGCAGTGCGTTTAGTGGGCATTTTCTCCGATACATCCACCATCTGGGCCTCGCCTTGGCTGTCGAGATGACATAATTTTTCTTTACCCTCTTGCGTCATTGAATGAACCTGTGCTATAGTAGTTTACTGTTGAGAAAAACAAGGGCTTGTAGCTTAGTGGATTAGAGCGTGTGGCTACGGACCACAAGGTCGGGAGTTCGAGTCTCTCCAAGCCCGTTACATACAATGGCATATACTACAGGAATTAGGAACCTATGGTTCCTAATTCCTTTGGTTTTTTGCCCCATCTTCCCACTTTCCTATACTTTTTAAACAGGATTTAGTATCATCAGCCAGTTTTGCTGGAGTATTTTTTACCCTCAAACAGTGAAAGAAACTAAACTTTTAGGATTGTATAATACTAAATCTGGTTATTAAAAACTGATTATTTATTCCCCCTTTTGCCTTTTGCCTCTTGCCTTTTGCCTGTCCTTATAAGTAACCTATGCTCAACGGATTTAGTATAATATGAATTCTCCTGCACCTGTGCCGACACCCTTTCAAGTTGCTTTAGAGCGTTACCAGAATGCTCTAAATTATTTAGATACTTCTCATAATAAATCTCTGAAAAAAGCACAGGCTTTAGAAATTATTGCCGCCAGAGATGCTCTTCATAAACAAATGGAAGCTGAGGCGGAAATTTCCGTTGATATGTCGTTAAAATTAATCGAACAAGATAATAGATTAAAACAGAAAAGTTACAAAATTACTCAAGTTCTTGACTTAGCTGAATATCGGGAGACTTTACCTATTTCTGCTCAAGCTTGGTGGTGGCATTTAGAAAGCAGGGAATCTCTGCATCCTTGCAATCGCTTTGATTGGCTATTGAGAAGCGGTAAGCTGGTTTTATTAGGGGTTAATTTTACATTAATCGGAACGATTGCTACTCGGTTTCTTGGTGGTGGCTCAGGTTTGCTAGAAGTAGGGGGTGTGATATTTTCGACTTTTATTTCTTTGTTACAGGCTCAAAATGCGCTGACACAGGAGCGACAAAAGAGTTTTGTTAAGTTAATGAAATTTCTGAGGATTGCTGAATATTGGCATGAAAAAGTACAGTTTTTGGTAACAGTAATAATTTTTGCCTTACTATTAAGCATTTGGTTACATTTCTCTTGGTTTTCTGAGCTTTATAAGCAAGAAGGCAACCGTTTACAATCTCCTCCGCCAGCAAGTCAAGAATTTCCTAATTTAGCTTCAGCCGAAGAGAAGTATTTAAAAGCAATTGAGTTAGATCCAGATAATCTAGATGCTCATTATAAGTTAGCAACACTTTATGAAGAGTTACAGGATTTGACTAATGGGAAAAAACACTATTTAATTGCGGCAAAAGGTGGTTTTATAGATGCTTATAATAATCTCGCTTATTGGTATCTGCGAGATAATAAGAATGCAGAAGCGGTAGAGTTACTGGAAAAAGCTAAGAGATTATTAGCAGAAAAAGATGAAAAACTAGACCAATTTACTGAAGAGGAGAAACGCAATTTAGCAGTACAAAAATATAGTATTTATAAAAATCTAGGCTGGGCCAGATTTAAGCAAAATCGCAGTGAAGATGCAGTTCCTAATCTTTTAGTTGCTATTGGTATCGCTGAAAATCCAGCTTATCAGAAATTTATCCGCAATCCCGGTGCTGCTTTTTGTATTTATGCTCAACTTTTAGAAAAAGAAGACAAGAAATTATCTCAGGAAAATTGGCGTAAATGTCTTAAATTAGCCGAAGGGAGGGAAATTAATACGGAGGAGGAGCAATGGTTATATGAAGCGAGGAAAAAAATTAAAGTGAAGTAAAGTTTACTGACTATTCTCTGAGTAATGCGCTAAATCCTTCTTGCTGAAAATGCTTATCAAAGGTTAATATTTCAGAGATTTCCAGTTGTCTCATAATCTGCATGGAAGCACAATCAGTTAAACTGTATCCTTTATCTAATCGTCTTTGGTAAAAATCAAAAGCCTGCTGAAATTGTTCACTGGTTTGGGGAATGATTTCTATAGTAGAATCGTTTTTCAAATCGTTGGTTAAGTTAATAGCAGATTGGCGTAGATAATCTCCTCTTCCTGACAATGCGTTAAGTAATTCTGTCAAAATCATTTCGCTAGTAATTCCTGTAAATTTTCCTAGTCTTACTGTCATTAGTGTGGCAAGTTCATGGAGATTGTCTCTATAATCAGCGAGTGCTTGCAAATAGGATGTATCTAAGAAAATTTTTCTCATTCTTCCTCATCTTCTCTTGGTGCGCCGTACATATAGTGTTCAAAATTACGCGCAAAGTCTGTAGGTAAGTGTTTTCGCCATTCTGACTGGGGAACAAGTGCGCCAATTTCTGCAATTCTTTGCCAAAAAGGTTTTTTGCGGAATTCGGGATCAGCTTGAAGTTGAGCGAATTTTGCTTGTAATTCAGCTATTGTCGGAAGTTCCTCTATTGTCGGAATTTCTTCTGTGCGAGTGGGATTGTTTGGGGGATTCATAATCATTTAGTGGGATTGGTTTACTACATATATTATAACTTTGAATTGACGTTAGTTCTGTGTTTGTTATTTTTCCTCATCTTCTCTTGGTGCGCCGTACATATAATGTTCCGCGTTACGCGCAAAGTCTCTGGGAAAGTGTTTTCGCCATTCTGATTGGGGAACAACGTTACCAATTTCTATAATTTTTTGCCAAAAAGGTTTTGCTAAAAATTCTGGGTCATTTTCTAGTGCATCCCATTTAGCATCGAGTTCTTCCATTGATAACTCAGGCTCTTCGGATGTGTTAGAGGTTGAATGATTGTTTAAGTTAGTCATGATTAAAGTTTCCTTAGTGATAATAGGTTACTTTTATTATAGCATTTTCAAGTTGGATTGAGGTACGGAGATTATCGAGGGGAATTAACCACAGAGACACAGAGGACAGGGAGATTATTTGCCAATGTTATAATTTATAATGATGATGGCAAGAGAGCCGAATGTTTAACTGAAAGCTTGACATTATTTTATGTACAGACTATATTATATTTATGGAATAGAATATTATATTTGATCCAGATTTTAGGTTCTGGTTTTATCAACAAGAACAGGGACTTCAAAATGAAGTATTTGCTGTTTTAACTGTATTGATGAAACTTAAACCAGCACTGGGGAGACCACGAGTTGATACCATTGAAGGAGCTTCTTTTAAGAATATGAAAGAGCTTCGTATTCAGTATAAAGGTGAACCTTGGCGTGTTTTATTTGCCTTTGATCCTCATCGACAAGCAATTTTACTTGTTGGGGGGAACAAGTCAGGTAACAAAAGATGGTACAAAGAAAATATTCCTATAGCAGATCAACGTTATCAAAAATATCTGGAAAAACTTAAGGAAGAAAAGTCATGAAAGAATATACCAACTTCTCGGAAGAATTTAATAAACTTTGTGGAGAACGACAAGCAATTATTAAAGCAAGAGCTTCCCAAATTTATCTGGAGGAACTTACGCTTAAGTATTTGCAGGAAAAACTAGGTTTATCTTTATCAGAATTGGCAGAGCATCTTGAAGTACAGCAATCAATAGTACCTAAACTTAAACAAGAGCAAAATCTAGAGCTAAATACACTGCGCGAAGTAGTTAACGCCTTAGGTGGAACTGTCGAAATTATTGTCAAAATTCCCAACAAAGAACCTATAATTATTAGTGACTATTCAGAAACGAAGTGTAATTAACCACAGAGACACAGAGGACAGGGAGATTATTTGCCAATGTTATAATTTGTACTCAATAATAAAGGTGTTCGCTTTTGGAACACAATATTTAAGATGGAATTAACGGGAAGACTCCATGAACGCTATAAAGCAAAAATCTTAAATTGATAAAAGTCTAATCCGAAAAATACGATCTGTCACTGACACAATTGCTCCCGTCTTTAATGCTTTTGTACAATCTCGTAAAACTATAGTTAAACGCTGATTAATTAGATTGTAGTTTTCATTGCCTAAACGGAATAGGATGACACTTGGTAAATTATCACCACTAATAGCGAGAAGTTGAGAAAAATCTAGATCGACAGTTAAAATTATCCGCTTTTCTCTTTTTGCTTTGGCAAGAATTTCCTGATCAGATAAAGTTTGTAAGCCTTCATCTCGAAGATGAACGACATCATAACCTTGTTCTCTTAACCATGAGACTGTACGCAGATAAATCCCCATATCGGCTAGAAACTCTATCTCCATTGCTCGATTAATTCAAAATGATGAACTTGTTCTCTGGCTAACCAAGAAGCATATAATAAACATTGGTGAATATCTTCTCTTTCTAGGTCAGGGTATTCCTCTAATATTTCCTCTATCGGCTTTTCGTTAGCAAGTAGATTAAGAATTAAAGAAACAGGAATACGCATTCCTCGAATACAGGCTTGACCTGCCATAATTTTGGAGTTAAAAGTAATTCGGTCTAATTGTTTTAAGGTCATATAGTTTCCAGAAATATGAAGATGATACCTGTGGTAATTTTATTATAGCTAATTCTATAGTTGCGAGTGGAAGTGGGAAATTACTCCTTCAGTGAGGGTGCAAAGCTTGTCTCCAACCCCGTAGGGAAGATTAGGGAATGGTGAGGTTTTAAGTTGTAGTAGTATAGTATAACAAGTTAGACGAGAAAACGGGTTTTTTGAAAAAACCCGTTTTCTGAAATCAATAGTTTGAAAAAAACCGTTTTCTGAAATCGTAAAACTGAGAGCCATGATTTTACCTAATCCAGACATATCATCCACACCGCTCGATGTATTTATTTCTTACTCTCACCGGGATGAGAAACTGCGGGAAACTTTGGGACTTCACCTCGCGTCATTACAAAGACAGGGAGTGATTAAATCATGGCACGATCGCAAAATTAGTGCTGGAACAGAGTGGAGACAAGCCATTGATGAAAATCTCAATTCAGCCGAGATTATTCTGTTGTTGATTAGTGAAAACTTTATCGCTTCTGACTACTGTTATGATCTTGAAATGGAACGGGCGATCGCACGGCATGATGCGGGGGAGGCGCGGGTGATTCCGATTATTTTGAAGCCGGTGGATTGGAGTGGTGCGCCTTTTGGTAAGTTGCAAGCTTTGCCAAAAAATGCCAAGCCTGTGACGACTTGGAGTAATCGGGGTGAGGCGTTTTTAAATATTGCTGAGGGGATTCGGCAGGCGGCAATGGAAATGGCGACAGTGTTAACTGACAAACAGCCCACTGTCTTGCCAGAGCCGCAACAATCCGCAAAAGCCACTGAGATGCCAACGCAATCGGAACCCCTCAAGCCAACAGTTACTCCAGACAAGATACAACAGGAAATTAGCTTGGAATCTCCAGAAGGACAAGTTAGCATTGACTCTCGCTTTTATATTACTTCCCCTTACGAAGAACGGTGCTATGAGGAAATTCAAAGGCCTGGCTCCCTGATTCGGATTAAATCGCCCCACAATATGGGCAAATCGTCCCTGATGGCGAAGGTACTTGCCCAAGCATCTCAACTAGGCTATCGTGCGGTAACGATCGATCTGGAACAGACCAATCAAAAGTTCTTTGACGATCTCGACAAGTTCATGCAGTGGTTTTGTGCGTCGGTGGGTAAACCACTGGGAGTAAGGGTCAAGATTGAAGAGTATTGGGATGATATTTTTGGAGCGAACGATAACAGTACGGATTATTTTGAGAAGTATTTATTAGAGGGGGACGATCGCCCGTTAGTGTTGGCGATCGATAACTTTGATCGCATCTTTAAATACGCAGATATCGAGACGGATTTATGCGGATTATTGCGCGGCTGGCATGAAAGTTCCAAGATTAAAAAACTGTGGCAGAAATTGCGGCTGATCATCGTCCATTCTCAAGAGTCCTATGCCCAACGGGATATCAATCAATCGCCTTTTAATGTGGGGTTGCCCATCGAATTGGGAGAGTTTACGCCTGAACAGGTACAGGAGTTGGTAGCACGGCACGGATTAACTTGGACAGAGGGGGAACTCGAACAATTTATGGGGTTAATTGGAGGGCATCCCTACATGGTGCGCTCGGCACTCTATCACATTGCAGCGGGGTATCTTTCTTTGGCGGAATTTTTGCGGACGGCTCCCACAGAAGCGGGAATTTACAGCGATTATCTGCGGGGACATTTGAAGACTTTGGAAGATTATCCTGAACTGGGGGCAGCCATGAAATTGGTTATTACTTCTGAAGCGCCGGTACGTTTGCGGTCTGAGGAGTCGTTTAAACTGGACAGTATGGGATTAGTGGTGCGGGTTGATAATAATGTGAAACCTCGCTGCGATCTTTATCGTCAGTATTTTTGCGATCGCTTGGAAGGAAATTAAATAAAAACACTTTATTGTAAACTAGATTTGGCGATTAGAGATGTGATTTATAATTCATTTTTTGAAGAGCCAATCGGACAAATTTTAATCGAAGATGAAAATCTCAAGTTTATTGTTTTTGATGCTGAAAAGGAGGTCATTTCGCAATGGAAAAATTAGATCAGTATCGTCATATTATTAAATCGGTTTTGATTCCTTATACTGAAATCCCTTATTCTCACGGCGAATTGATTTGTAAGCCGATTTTTGATGAAGTTCGAGATAGCTATCTTTTGATGACGCTCGGATGGGATCGCAAAACTCGCGTGCATGGCTGTTTAATTCATTTGGATATTATCAACGAGAAAATCTGGGTACAACGAGATGAAACCGAAGACGGAGTAACCCATGAGCTAGTGGCAGCGGGTGTTCCCCAGCAGGATATTGTCCTCGCTTTTCATCCGGCGGATGTACGCGGTTACACGGGCTACGCGATCGCCTAACCTCTTAGAAAACGGGTTTCTTAAAGAAATCCGTTTTCTGGGACATATTTTTAGCAATTTGGTATCAGATGACAAACCCAACTTCCTCGACTCCTTTTAGCTATCAAGTAGGCGGGAGCTTACCTGCCGAATATCGTGGGTATGTAGAGCGACAGGCCGATCGCGAATTGTACGATCGCCTGAAATCAGGAGAATATTGTTTTGTCTTTAACTCGCGGCAGATGGGCAAGTCTAGTTTGCGGGTGCGGGTGATGCAGAAGTTAGCGGCAGAGGGGGTGGCTTGTGCGGTCATTGACCCGCAAACCCGGGGAACCAGTTTGAGCGAGGATCAGTGGTATGCCGGAACCATAAAACGCTTGATCGATGATTTGCATTTACAAGAGAAAATCGATTTTTCGAGTTGGTGGAAGGATCTGGCGGCTCAGTCGATTTCGGCGGTCGAACGCTTTACTTATTTTATCGATCGCGTATTGCTGGCAGAACTCTCGCAAGATGTCGTCATTTTTGTCGAAGAAATTGATAACCTGCTCAGTCTCAAGTTTGATACCGATGGTTTTTTCATTCTGATTCGCTCTTTCTTTGAGCGGCGGGCGGAAGATCTGCGTTATCGGCGGCTGACTTTTGCGTTTTTAGGGGTGGCAACACCTTCCGATCTGATTGTCAGTAAGCATAGTTTGGCGTTTAATATCGGTCGGGCGGTGGAGATGAGTGGCTTTCAACTCCAGGAAGCTCAACCGTTGATGCAGGGTTTGGTGGGCAAGGTGGACGATCCGCAGGCGGTGCTGCAAGCGGTGTTGTATTGGACGGGGGGACAGCCGTTTTTGACGCAGCGGGTCTTGAATTTGGTAGTGCAGGAGGCAGATTTGCGCCTATCGCCCCCAGATTTGGTGGCGCAGGTGGTGACGAGCCAGCTTATCGATAATTGGGAGGCGCAGGACGTGCCGCCGCATTTGAAAACGATACGAGACAGGATTTTACGCAGTGACGAACGGCTGCGGGGGCGACTGCTAGGGATTTATCAGCAAGTTTTGGATGCTGAACCCCCCCCTCTCCCCATCCCCCCCCTCTCCCCATCCCCGCCTCTCAAGGAAGGGGGGATCATTGCCGATGAGAGCTACGAGCAAATACAACTGCGGCTGACGGGTTTGGTGGTGAAGCGAGAGGGCAGGTTGAAAGTCTATAACCCCATCTACGCGCAGGTGTTTAATGGGCAGTGGGTGGCTCGCGCTTTGGCGGATTTGCGTCCGGGGTTTTATGGGGAGGCGTTTAAGGCTTGGCAGGAGGCACAAGAGGAGCAGAAAGAGTCGTTTTTGTTGCGGGGACAGGCGTTAAGAGATGCGGAGACTTGGGCAAAAGGAAAGCGTTTGAGTAAAGAAGATGAACGCTTTTTAGATGATAGCCAGGATGTCGAAAAACGGGATATGGAAAGGCGATTGGCGGCGGAAACGGAAGCGAATCAGATTTTGACGGCGGCGAGGGAACAGGCGGAATCGCAATTAGAGACAGCGAACCAAGAATTATTAGAAACAAGGGAGGAATCCGATAGAATCATCAAAAAAGCCAATCGACGGAATAAGCTTAGTTTGTTGGGGGCATTGGGAGCTATTGCCATTGCTGCTATTGCCGTTCCTATTTCGATAAAGGCGGTAGATGATTTGAAAATAGCACGGCAGGATGTACAAGAAATGGAGAGAGAGAAAAAACAACTTGAACAAGATAAAGACCAACTTAATAAGGATAAAATCAGTCTCAATCGCAGTTTAGCGCAAACTAAAATTAACGAAAAGAAGGCGAACGATAATCTCAAAAGAGCCCATCTAAACACGAGAAAAGCACAAGAAAAGTATCTGCAAGCGCAGACAAAAGAAAGAGCCGCCCAACAGCAATACCAACAGGCTCAGGAACAAGTGCAGAAAGCAACGCTTCAGTTAAGTCAAGTAAATCAGGACAAAATTCAAGCAGAAGAGGCAACGGCGGCTGCCAAAGAGCAATTACAATTAGCCACTACCCAAAAGCTACAAGCTGAAACTGCTGCCAAAATTGCTAAAGCGGCTGTGGACAAAGCCAAAACTACCTTAGCCGCAGCAGAACGCGATCAAAATACGATCCTAGCCGTCAATAGACTGGAAAAAGCAGGACAGGCATCGCTCAATCGCGCCCAATATGAACAGGTACGGGGATTAGTGGATGCAATGCGCGTGGGTGAAGAGGCGCAACAGTTGGTGCAAACCCAGGGGCAAAAGGGCTTTGCCGCCAGCCCCATCTATACCCTCCAGACTATTTTGGATCAGGTCGAGAATCGGGCGATTAAGCCCTGGCAGCATCAAACCCTATTGGCGCATGAAGGCACTGTCTGGACGGCGGCGTTTAGCCCCGATGGACAACGCATCGTCACGTCTGACGGGACGGCGAGGGTGTGGGATGCCCAGACGGGGAGCCAACTTGCCCTACTTTCCGGGGTCGAGGCGGCGGCCTTTAGCCCCGATGGACAACGCCTCGTCACCGCCTCATCTGACGGGACGGCGAGGGTGTGGGATGCCAAAACAGGGAGCCAACTTGCCCTACTTTCCGGGGTCGAGGCGGCGGCCTTTAGCCCCGATGGACAACGCATCGTCACCGCCTCAGCTGACACGACAGCGAGGGTGTGGGATGCCCAGACGGGGAGGCAACTTGCCCTACTTTCCGGTCATGAAGACAGGGTCTATACGGCGGCATTTAGCCCCGATGGACAACGCATCGTCACCGCCTCAGCTGACAAGACGGCGAGGGTGTGGTCTGCCAAGACAGGGAGCGAAATTGCCCTACTTTCCGGTCATGAAGATGTGGTCAGAGCGGCGGCGTTTAGCCCCGATGGACAACGTATCGTCACCGCCTCAGTTGACGAGACGGCGAGGGTGTGGGATGCCAAGACAGGGAGCCAACTTGCCTTACTTTCCGGTGTCACAGTGGCGGCGTTTAGCCCCGATGGTCAACGCATCGTCGCCTCATCCTTGTATAGCAAGACGGTGAGGGTTTGGGATGCCAAGACGGGGAGGCAACTTGCCCTACTTTTCGGTCATGAAGACAGGGTCACAGCGGCGGCGTTTAGCCCCGATGGACAACGCATCGTCACCGCCTCTTGGGACAAGACGGCGAGAGTGTGGGATGCCAAAACAGGGAGCCAACTTGCCCTACTTTCCGTTCATGAATTCACTGTCACAGTGGCGGCGTTTAGTCCCGATGGACAACGCATCGTCACCGCCTCAGCTGACAAGACAGCGAGGGTGTGGTCTGCCCAGACGGGGAGCCAACTTGCCCTACTTTCCGGTCATGAAGACAGGGTCACAGCGGCGGCGTTTAGTCCCGATGGTCAACGCATCGTCGCCTCATCCTTGTATGACAAGACAGCGAGGGTGTGGTCTGCCAAGACGGGGAGCCAACTTGCCCTACTTTCCGGTCATGAATCCTGGGTCAATGTGGCGGCGTTTAGTCCCGATGGACAACGCATCGTCACCGCCTCAGCTGACACGACGGCGAGGGTGTGGTCTGCCAAGACGGGGAGCGAAATTGCCCTACTTTCTGGTCATGAATCCGGGGTCGGGGCGGCGGCGTTTAGTCCCGATGGACAACGCATCGTCACCGCCTCTTGGAAGACGGTGAGGGTGTGGTCTGCCAAGACGGGGAGCCAACTTGCCCTACTTTCCGGTCATGAATCCTGGGTCAATGCGGCGGCGTTTAGTCCCGATGGACAACGCATCGTCACCGCCTCACAAGACAAGACGGCGAGGGTGTGGGATGCCAAAACAGGGAGCCAACTTGCCTTACTTTCCGGTCATGAAGGCGTGGTCATAGCGGCGGCATTTAGTCCCGATGGACAACGCATCGTCACCGCCTCACAAGACAAGACGGCGAGGGTGTGGGATGCCAAAACAGGGAGCCAACTTGCCCTACTTTTCGGTCATGAATCCAGGGTCATAGCGGCGGCCTTTAGCCCCGATGGACAACGCATCGTCACCGCCTCACAAGACAAGACGGCGAGGGTGTGGGATGCCCGGACGGGGAGCCAACTTGCCCTACTTTCCGGTCATGAAGGCGTGGTCTATACGGCGGCGTTTAGCCCCGATGGACAACGTATCCTCACCGCCTCATCTGACAGGACGGTGAGGGTTTGGCCTGTGGAAAATCTCGATCGCCTGTTGGTTCGAGGTTGCCACTGGCTCCGAAACTATTTAATCGTCAATCCTCAAGCGTTAGCTAAACTAGCAACCTGCCAAACCCCCGACCTCACCCAAGCCAGCGCCCCCTACCTCGTCGAATACAGCGAAGCCTTAGCTAGGGAAGGCAAAATCAACGAAGCAATTGAAGGCTTTAAAATCGCCCAAAAGTGGAATCCTAGCCTCCGTTTTGATCCCGTCAGCCGCGCCAACCAACTCGCCAACGACGCTAAAACCGACATTCCGCCTATGATTCAGTCTACTCAGTAGTCAAAAGTCAAAAGTATAATCTGAGAGAGAAGGAGAAAAGAGAAAAAATGAACCCAAAAATTGACCATAGATCAAAAGGACTTCAGCCCTTAGTTTGACAATTATTGGAGAGGTCTAGTGTAGTGGCACAAGCAACCTGCGCCCTCTGGATATCTTAGCAATTGTCTATAATGCAAAAGTAGCTACAAGACTTCCTATTATGAAGGAACTCAAACTCATCTCTCATCACTCCGGCTCCCTCAAACCTCTAATCGAAGGCGCAATCGCTGAAGCCCTACGTTCCACTGAAGCGGGTATCCAGCGTACCGAACAACGACTGCGAGAATTTGAGGACAAATATCAACTGTCCACAGCAGAATTTCTGCATCGCTACGAAAACGACGAATTTCAGGAAACCCTGGAACTTGACGAATGGATTGGCGAATTGCGAATGCTACAATGCCTACAGGAAAAAGCAGAAAGACTCAGAGGAATTGAATTTGTTAATTGAAGATTATTTTCAACAGATTCAAACAATTATCGCAACCTGTTCAGTAATAAAATTTTTTACGCTAGATTGTGAAAAACGCGATACTTATGAAGGATTTATTCGAGCCGAAATTAAATTCATTGATAATTCAGTTCTGCATATTCGAGAGTTTGTCAATATCGAAACAATTATTAATCGTAATATGTACGCTTATCAGTATATGAATACCATGAATATCTTAATTTTCCGTTATGATAATACTCCACATCATAAAAAGCTGAACCTCCCAACCTATCCCCATCACAAACATGACAGCAGTGAAGAAAATGTAATCTCGTCCGCTGCTCCAACACTCTTAGAAGTTCTTCAGGAAATTACCGCCAGAATCAGGAGTTTTCTATGAATGAACTAAAAGGAATCAGTATCAATAAACTGATTGAATATCTTTCCACCAACACTTTAGCCGAATTTAATGCCTATACTAGATTTAAGGAAATGGCAGCTAATGGCAACCCAGAAGAAGGATTGAAAATCTTGGCTAAATTTGATAAGTAGGTAGGCGTTAAAAGTTGTCAGATGCCCCCCTTATTAAGGGGGGATTAAAGGGGGGACTAAGGGGGGATCGGCACCCCCCTTATCAAGGGGGGCAGGGGGGATCGGCACCCCCCTTATCAAGGGGGGACTAAGGGGGGATCGGCACCCCCCTTATCAAGGGGGGCAGGGGGGATCGGCACCCCCCTTATCAAGGGGGGACTAAGGGGGGATCAAACCTAAAATCCATTTTTAATTTAATTATAACCAGCTACTTAAAGGAGAATTAACAGGTGTGAATAAACGCCTAGATAACTTGGAATTTACTAATCGAACCATCTTTGTTGCCATTGTTACTGCACTAATGGCAGGATTAGTTAAGTTATTTTTCCCAAATTGGCTCTTCTAGGTTCTGTGTGATAAGTTTAACTTACAATATGATCGATCAATCTTTGTGTCCTTTGTGTCTTTGTGGTTCGTTCCACCCCCTCGCTAGGAGGAATGTATCTTAGAATACATTTTACCCACCAAATCCAAGAGAGTCCCAAATTTTCCTACTAATCCTTAACCGTTGATTCAAAAAGAAAACGGATTTTTTCAAAAAACCCGTTTTCTGAAATCGAATTCAAAATAAGAAATAGCGCTGGGCCATAGGTAAAACCGTAGCCGGTTCACAGATTAATAATTCGCCGTCAGCACGCACCTCGTAGGTTTCGGGATTAACTTCCATGCGCGGTAAAGCGTCATTAAGCTTCATACTAGCCTTACTGATATTGCGCGTATTCGACACGGCTACGGCGGTTTTTTTCAGCTTTAACTTCTCAGGAATGCCCGCTTTCATAGCATATTTAGAAACAAATGTCAAGGAAGTTTTGGCGATCGCACCACCAAAAGAGGCAAACATGGGACGCATATAAACCGGTTGGGGTGTGGGAATACTGGCATTAGCATCGCCCATTTGCGCCCAGGCGATTAAACCGCCTTTCAGGACAATTTCCGGTTTTACGCCAAAAAATGCCGGTTTCCAGAGAACCAAATCGGCTAATTTGCCCACCTCGATGGAACCGACATAATCGGAGATACCATGGGTAATAGCAGGATTAATCGTATATTTAGCAATATATCGTCTTGCCCGCAGATTATCATTCTCTCCCGTTTCCCCGGTCAGTCTGCCTCGTTGTACCCGCATTTTGTGGGCAGTTTGCCAAGTGCGGATAATTACTTCTCCCACCCGTCCCATAGCTTGAGAATCGGAGGAAATGATGCTAAAAGCCCCTAAATCGTGGAGAATATCCTCGGCGGCAATAGTTTCGCGGCGGATGCGGGATTCAGCAAAAGCCACATCTTCGGGAATACTCCGGTCTAGATGATGACAAACCATCAACATATCGAGGTGTTCCTCTAAGGTATTCGTCGTATAGGGACGGGTGGGATTGGTAGAGGAGGGTAAAACGTTCATTTCCCCGCAAACCCTGATAATATCGGGAGCATGACCACCGCCGGCCCCTTCCGTGTGGTAGGTGTGAATGACGCGATTTTTAAAAGCGGCGATAGTGGCCTCGACAAAACCGGCCTCATTGAGAGTATCCGTATGAATCGCCACCTGCACATCGTACTTATCGGCCACGCTTAAACAGGTATCAATGGCTGCCGGAGTGGTTCCCCAATCTTCATGGAGTTTTAAGCCAATTACCCCCGCTTTTACCTGTTCCGCTAGTCCTTCCGGCTGACTGCTATTGCCTTTACCCAAAAAACCCAAATTCATCGGGAAAGCTTCGGCCGCCTCTAGCATTCGATAGATGTTCCATTCTCCCGGGGTGCAGGTGGTGGCATTAGTTCCCGTTGCAGGTCCGGTCCCACCACCAATCATTGTGGTAATCCCCGACGCAATCGCTGTCTCAATTTGTTGGGGACAGATAAAATGAATATGGGCATCAATCCCCCCTGCTGTCAAAATCATCCCTTCCCCGGCTAATGCCTCGGTAGCAGGACCGATAATAATATCGACATTATCTTGAATGTGGGGATTGCCCGCTTTACCGATTTTATAAATTTTGCCGTCTTTAATGCCCACATCAGCTTTAACGATGCCCCACCAGTCGAGAATTAGGGCATTAGTAATCACCAAATCCACCGCCCCATCTTCCCTAGAAATGGGGGATTGGCCCATCCCATCGCGAATTACTTTACCGCCGCCGAATTTTACCTCATCGCCGTAGGTGGTGAAATCTTTTTCGACTTCGATAAATAATTCCGTGTCTGCCAGGCGAACTTTATCTCCGACGGTGGGGCCGTAGGTTTCAGCATAGGTGCGGCGATCAATGCGATAATTCATAGGGGGAATTCTTGAAAATCGAGATCGATTATACGATCGATTTTCCGGCAATTATCGCTTTTTCGGGATTTTCTTCCATTTTTAATCTGGCTCGTTTTCGAGGATTTCTTTGGCTTTCAGTAAAGCTTGGTGATGTTCTTCGGTAACGGTGGGATATTTTAAACCAAGGGATTCGAGGGTGTGATAAATAACCGCCCCCACAGCTAAACGAGTAAACCATTTGCGATCAGCCGGGATAATATACCAGGGGGCCCATTCGGTACTGGTATGATTGAATACCTCCTCGTAGGCTTTCATGTAATCACCCCAAAAAGCTCTTTCTTTGACATCATTTTCGGAAAACTTCCAGTTTTTTTCGGGGCGATCAATTCTTTCTAAAAAGCGTTTTTTCTGTTCTCCTTTAGAAACATTGAGAAAGAATTTCAGGACAATAACCCCATTATTAACCAGATATTTTTCAAAATTATTAATCTCCTCAAAACGTCGCTGCCAAACTTTCTTAGTTCTGTCTTCGGGGGGGAGTTTTTGCCGTTCCAATAAATCTTGATGGACGCGCACGACTAATAATTCTTCGTAGTAGGAACGATTAAAAATACCGATACGACCTCGCTCCGGTAAAGCTTTATAATATCGCCAGAGATAATCGTGATCTAGTTCTTCGGCCGAGGGTACTTTAAAGCTAAATACCTGACAGCCTTGGGGATTTAAGCCCGACATAACGTGTCTAATCGTACCATCTTTACCCGCCGCATCCATGGCTTGTAGATTAATTAACAGGGCATAGGTATCCTGGGCATAGAGTTTATCTTGAAACTCGGCCATTTTTTCGATACCCTGTTGCAGCAGCAAAGTGGCATCTTCTTTGGTAATGTAGTCTGGCTTAAACCCGGGATCGTAGTCTTTGTGCAGAGAAATTTCTTTACCCGGTGGCACGATTAAGGATTGTAAAAATGCTTGGCGATCAATTTTGCTGACCATGCTCTTCTCCTTGATTGTTTTGACCCCTAAGATTACATTGTAGCACTTTTGCTCGGAAAATATCTAACTCTTGAACCGGCGAGCCAAGGATGAAGTGACAGAAATGACTTGGAAACAAGTATATTTAAATATTCGATTTTAGCTACTCCTCATCTGACGAGAAAGTAAAGAATGATTTTTAGGCGATCGCAAATTCGGTAAACTGACGCACTTCGGGAGGTTGAAAAGCTAAAACTATTTCACTACTGGGAATTCCTACGCGCATTAATTCCGTGGCGATACCTGCTTCTGTCCAATCTTCTTCAATATAAATTTTGTCATTTTTTTGACGAAGATAAACGGAAATCGCTTTAATTCGTTTGCCATTTTTCCAGCCAATATTAAACCAAAGATATTGGCTTCTATTATGGTCAAAAATCAATATTTTTTTCTATGTCTTGATCGGGTACTTGTGAGGAAATTTCTGCATATTCTGTGAGAATTTTCTTGATTATGCTTTGATAATAATTTAGTTTATCCATTGAACTATTCCTCCTGATTAGTGTCAACAATTAACAATAAAATTTGATACTTTTGCAAGATTATTTGTATGGCAGCTTGAGCAAAAAATTTTTCGTAGATTTCTTGTCCGATTAAAAAAATAAAGAAATTAATACATACAAGATATTTATTACAATGGTTCTTCGTTACTTGGTATGGTTCGATAGGGTGGCATAAATCGACTAAATCCTTATCTGGCAAGAGATTTAATTGATTAGTTCGCTCCAGATCGCAAACAATTGACAAAAATCGCAGTAATGTCTGTTTCTATAAGGGTTTCATCCCTTATAACCCCGTCCATTGCATAAGACAAACCGAAGAACCGAAATTCGGTTCCTTGTTGAATAAGGGAAAGGGCTGTACTCAATGGACGTTGTGCTTGTTTCCAATATTGCTCAGATGACAATTGATCGATTACTTCTTCATTCTCATCGCTATAATACACATTATAAAAATATTCCGCATCCTTAAGTTTTGTAGATAAACTTATCAGCGTATCCCAAGCCAGATTTAAAAAATCAATGCCAGAGGATTTAAAATCATCTCCAGTCGGTACATCTATAATCATAATTTTTCGTACTCACTTTTATCATTTCATTTAAGGCGATTTATTGGTAAATGAGATTGTGTGGCTTTTCATCCCGCTCAAAATGATAGCGAACTTTTTTATTGTGTGGCTTGTACCCGAACTAAACTTGACTATACTTTGTGAGCCTCCGCATAAATCCGTAAAGCGGCGGACATTTTTTGTTCACAATCCTCGCCCTGTGATTGAAACCAAGCTAGGGTTTCGGGATCTACTTGAACAAGAACATTTACTTTCTCTACAGGTTTCCACCACCGCGATTTACTAAAAAACTCCTCGGTTAAGGGCGGAATATCGGATGTGTCGATTTCCTCTTCCGTAAGAGCGTCAACTTTCTCCCAATTCGTCTCGGAGGTATTGTTCATATCGTTTTCGTTCATAGGGTAAAGCTTTACGAAGTGAAATAATACGAATTGTATCTCTACTCGGTTCTGTAAAAACGACAACTACCACTCGGCCATCGAGCGTACCGATTCCTATCAATCGATCTTCGCCATAATTTTCTCGTTCGTCAAGGGAAACTCGAATGGGATGTTCAAATATCCGCTGCGCGTCCGCGAAGTCTAGATCGTGCTTGATGATATTCGCTCGGTTCTTTTGTCGATCCCACTCGAATTTCATATTTTTATTTTATCGAGTTGTCATTCCGTATATCGAAAAAAATCCTATAATTGTCGAAAATTCGATCGTTAGAGGGGTCATCTTGATCGAAATCAAAAGAAATCTTTCGCCTCGATCGAAATGACCCATAACCGGTCAACTAACTCAAAACACCGGAAGGAATACCTAAAATATCCTCAATCTTAGGTAAATCTTCTAGGGGAATTACCCGGCCTTCATCCTCAAAACCAGCGATTTCATTAAAGTTCAAATAGCGGTATAAATCGCCAGCAAAAGGATTAATTTTCTCGGTGACAATTGCCAGGTATTCCTCAAGGGTGGGAATGCGTCCTAGCAGCGCACAAACCGCCGCTAATTCGGCGGAACCGAGATAGACTCGCGCATCTTTTCCCATGCGATTATTGAAGTTACGAGTCGAGGTAGAAAATACCGTCGCTCTGTCTTCAACCCGCGCTTGATTACCCATACAAAGGGAACATCCAGGCATCTCGGTACGGGCCCCAGAAGCGGCAAAAATGCCATACATTCCCTCATCGCGCAATTGTTTTTCATCCATGCGGGTGGGGGGACAAATCCACAGTTTAGCCTTAGCAACTCCTGCACCTTCTAATATCTTAGCGGCGGCGCGATAATGACCGATATTAGTCATACAAGAACCGATGAACACCTCATCAATTTTATCCCCGGCGCATTCCGACATTAACTTGATATTATCGGGGTCATTGGGTGCGGCAACAATTGGTTCTTTAATCTCGTTTAAGTTGACGGTGATAATATCCGCATATTCGGCATCCTTATCAGCCTCCATCAGGACGGGATTAGCTAACCATTGTTCCATTTTTGCTACCCGACGCAGGATAGTTTTAGCATCACTATAACCCCGGGCCGCCATATTTTTTAACAGGGCCACATTAGAGCGTAAATATTCCGCCACTGTTTCCGTACTTAACTTAATCGTACAACCAGCACAGGAACGTTCCGCCGTGGCATCGGTTAACTCAAAAGCCTGTTCTAATTTCAAATCCGGCAGCCCTTCCATCTCCATAATGCGACCGTTAAAAACATTTTTTTTGTTCTGTTTTTCCACGGTTAATTTACCCTCTTGGATGGCGACGTAGGGAATAGCATTAACAATATCGCGCAGAGTTACACCTGGTTGTAATTCCCCCGTAAAACGCACTAAAACCGATTCCGGCATATCCAAAGGCATTACTCCCAAAGCGGCGGCAAATGCCACTAAACCCGACCCCGCAGGAAAGGAAATTCCCAAGGGAAAACGAGTATGAGAATCGCCGCCAGTCCCCACCGTATCCGGCAATAACATCCGATTTAACCAGGAATGAATAATGCCATCTCCCGGACGTAAAGCCACCCCACCCCGGGTAGAGAAAAAGTCCGGTAATTGGTGATGAGTTTGAATATCAACCGGTTTGGGATAGGCTGCCGTGTGACAGAAACTCTGCATGACTAAATCGGCGCTAAAACCTAAACAGGCTAACTCTTTTAACTCGTCTCTGGTCATCGGGCCGGTGGTATCCTGAGACCCTACCGTGGTCATAATCGGGTCACAGGAAGTACCCGGCCGCACCCCGGGTAAACCGCAAGCTTTGCCGACCATTTTTTGCGCTAGGGTGTAACCTTTACCCGTGTCATTAGGCATAGTTGGACGAGTAAATAGGGTACTAGCCTCAAGTCCCAAGGCGTGACGGGTTTTATCGGTGAGACTGCGACCGATTAAGAGGGGAATACGACCGCCGGCGCGCACTTCATCCAGAATTGTCTCAGGTTTGAGGCTAAAAGTGCTAATAGTTGCGCCCGCTTCGTTGGTGATTTTGCCTTCGTAGGGATAGATTTTAATCACATCCCCCGTGTTCATTTGGCTAACATCGCATTCAAGCGGTAAAGCACCGGAATCCTCGGCCGTATTAAAGAAGATAGGGGCGATTTTACTGCCTAAAATATAGCCACCAGCACGTTTATTAGGCACAAAGGGAATATCATCGCCAATATGCCAGAGAACCGAGTTAATCGCCGATTTTCGGCTGGAACCAGTCCCGACCACATCCCCCACATAGGCGACCGGATGGCCTAATTTTTTCAATTCGGCAATGGTTTCTAAGGACCCGGGTTGACGGGTTTCTAACATAACCAAAGCATGAAGGGGAATATCGGGCCGGGTGGTGGCGTGGGGAGCGGGAGATAGGTCATCTGTATTGGTTTCCCCGGGTACTTTGAAAACGGTGACGGTAATTTCTTTAGCAAGTTTCGGTTTAGCGATAAACCAAGCGCCATTGGCCCAAGCATCGATAACCTGTTTAGCATAGGGATTGGTGTCGGATAATTCCAAAACCTCGTTAAATGCGTCGAATACCAGCAGGGTTTTACTTAAAGCGCTGGCAGCAGCGGCGGCGATATTAATATCTCTGGATTTCAGCAGTTCAATCAGAGAATGAACGTTATAACCACCTACCATGGTTCCCAGTAAGCTAACCGCACCCTGGGGGGAGATAACGTTAGATTTTATTTCACCTTTGGCAATTCCTGTTAAAAATCCCGCTTTAACGTAGGCCGCTTCGTCAACTCCGGGGGGAATACGGTCACGCAGCAGGGTCAGCAATTCTCCTTTGAGTTCTTCGGACGGATTTTTGAGTATTTCGCATAATTCCGCCGTTTGTTGAGCGTTGAGGGGAAGGGGAGGGATACCTAATTTCGCTCGGTCGGCAACGTGCTGATGATACGCTTCTAACATAGGTCTATTGTCTCCTAGTCTTCACTTGTGACGGTTTCTTCCTAGGTTACTGGATTTTTGCTAGTCTCTGAATTTCTAGGTTAACGAGAGATGACTTTGCTGTGTGACTTCCATAAAATGAGAAAATAGCGATCGATTGACTATATTGAGGCTTAGATAATGGCTATCACCGATTCTGATCTAGATTTAGCACAATATATCGACCATTCTCTCCTCATCCCCACCGCCACCAGTGAACAATTAGAGGCTTACTGTCAACAGGCTGATCAATATCATTTTCCCACCGTCTGCGTTTATCCCGCTGCCGTTAAGCAAGCGGTGCAGTTACTCCACGGCAAAAAAACTTTAGTTTCTACCGTGATTGGTTTTCCCGCAGGGGCCACTACCTCCGCAGTTAAACGTTATGAGGCTTTAGAAGCTGTAGATAATGGCGCTAAGGAGTTAGATGTCGTTATTAATCTCGGTTGGCTAAAAGATGGGAAATCCGAGGAATTATTCCAAGAAATTGCTAGTATTTGTCAGGAAACTGGCCAGACGGTAAAAGCGATTCTGGAAACCTCGCAACTAACAGACACCGAGAAACGTTTAGCGGCAGAAATTTGCATGGATGCAGGAGTGAGTTATCTAAAAACCAGTACCGGCTGGTTTGGAGGTGCAACGGTTAGCGATGTCAAGTTTCTCAAGGAAATTAGCAAAGGCCGGGTAGGAATTAAAGCATCCGGCGGAATTCGCACCCTAGAACAAGCGCTCGCTCTTATCCAGGCCGGGGCCACCCGTCTGGGAACTTCCCGCGGTGTCGATTTAGTCCGTCAGCAAAAAGCCGCTTTTGAGGAGTAATGCTAAATCCTGTTTAAAAGGTATAGGGAATTATGAATTATGAATTATGAATTGGGAAGTGGGGTGTGGGGTGTGGGGTGTGGGGTGTGGGGTGTGGGGTGTGGGGAGAATAAATAAAAAATAATCTCCTGAATCCTTAATCCTGTCTCCTGAATCCTGCCTCCTGAAAGCTAAAATGATGGCTGACATTCAATAAAAATAAGGGGGTTTATTTGCCGATAATTCGCTGTGGTAATCGAGAATTTAGAGATATTCAAGGGATTGTTTTTGATAAGGACGGTACGCTAGAGGATTCGCGAGCTTTCTGGTACGATCGAGCTATAGCCCGGATACAAGCCATTGAATCGCGAATCCCTGGTTTAGAGTCTTTATTAACTAAAACTTTCGGTATTGGGGCAAATAGTCTCAATCCTGCTGGTTTAATGGCAGTGGGCAGCCGCAGAGATAATCATATCGCCGCTGCCGGTTGTATTGCTTCCACCGGTCGGGATTGGTTAACGGCCATGGCGATCGCAAAAGTAGCCTTTCAAGCGGCCGATGAAAAGGTTCCCCCCCGCTTAAATCCCCTCTATCCCCAATGTTTAGAAGTAATTCGTTATCTGCACGCGGCCGGTTTACAATTGGCGATTCTTTCCTCCGATACCACAGCACGAGTGGAGCAATTTGTCAAGGAAAATAGCCTATTAAATTATATTAAAATTGCCCAGGGCTGCGATCGAGGTTTAAGTAAACCCGATCCCCTATTATTGCAAGAAACCTGTCAAGCTTTGGGGACCGCAGTGGACAAAACCCTGATGGTGGGGGACACTAGGGCCGATTGGGAAATGGCTAAACAGGCAAAATCAGCAGCTGCGATCGCAATTAGTTGGCAACCGGAAACCCATCAAGATTTACAATTAGCTGATGTGGTCATTAGAGAACTTACTGCCATCTCGGTTATCAGCTTCTGAAGGCAAGAGGCAACAGGCACTCATGCAACAGCAAGAATCTGGCAATTCTCCTACCTAAAAAGATGGATAGTTATCAGTTATGATTTTAGCTGTCGGGAGACTCCGAGACAGGTTTTAGGTGTTGGGGTTTTGGCGTTTTGGGGTTTTAGTTCAATTTCCCCACTACCCAATTCATAATTCATAATTCATAATTCATAATTCCCTCTATGCTAACAATTGCCTTACCGAAGGGTGCTTTACTAAACGAAAGTATCCAAATATTTCAGAAAATTGGCTTAGATTTTAGTGCCTTTCTTGACTCAAAAAATCGCCAATTACAGATTACTGATCCCACTAACCAAGCGAAAGCCTTATTAGTCAGAGCCACAGATGTCCCCGTTTATGTAGAATACGGTCAGGCACAATTAGGCATCGCCGGTTATGATATTTTATTGGAAAAATCTCCCGATGTGGCTAATTTAATTGACCTAAAATTTGGTTATTGTCGGATGTCGGTAGCTGTCCCTGCTGATAGTCCCTATCAAAGTCCCTTAGATATTCCCCATCACGGTAAAGTCGCCTCAAAATTTGTCAATTGTGCTAAGGATTATTTTCGTCGTTTAGATATTCCCGTCGAGATTATACCTCTCTATGGTTCCGTAGAATTAGGCCCGATTACGGGGATGTCAGAAGCGATAGTTGACCTAGTTTCCACCGGTCGAACTTTACGCGAAAATGGTTTAGTAGAAATTGCCGAATTATTTGCTAGTAGCGCTCGATTAATCGCCCATCCCCTCAGCTATCGACTAAATCGCGATCAGATTTATAACTGGGTAGAAAAGCTCAGAAAACCAACTACATCAATGGCAAAAGTTTAACGAATCAGCGCCCCCTTATTAAGCGGGTATCAAGGGTAGGGTTGATTCATGAATCAACCCTACCTTGAATCAACCCTACCTTGAATCAACCCTACCTTAAATCAACCCTACCTTGAATCAACCCTAGGGATCAAGGGGGGATTAAAGGCAAAATCTATTTAATTAGAACCATTTACTTATTTCCCCCTAACCTAATTATTTCAATAGCAAACCAATGAGCGCACCAGTCAGAATTAACCAAGTAGAATTAACCTGAAAACGTAGTAAAAGAATACCAGAGACAAGAGATAGAATGATAGCCAATAAATTAAAAGGTAAATTACCGTAGGGTTGTAACCAAGTAGCTAGAGCTAAATTAAAAATTACTGCTACCATTAAAGCCACGGCACTAGCATTAATTGCATCTAAAAAAGCACCCGCCCAAGCCGATTCTCTCAGCTTAGGAATAAGAGGATTAAGTAATAAAACAAAGATAAAAGAAGGAAAGAAAATCGCTAGAGTCGCCACAATTGCCCCCGATACTCCTAATATTTGATAACCGATAAAAGTGGCTGTGGATAACACTGGACCGGGGGTAAATTGACCCACAGCAATAGCATCTAATAATTGTTGCTGGGTTAACCATCCTTTCCCCTGCACTAAATCCCCTTCTAAAAAGGCAACTAACACATAACCACTACCAAATAAAACACTACCCACCTTGAGAAAAAATAGCCCTAATCCTGTTAATGTCGGTGGGATGTTGCTAGGAGTAGCAACCGCCGTCGCACCGCCTATTCCTGCCACAATCAGGGGAAAGGTAGCGAATTTTTTTAGGATAAACATCCCGATAATTCCGCCTAACAGTAAAGCGATAACTTCATTTAAACCTAAGATTAATAATCCGATAACTCCCAATCCGATGAAGAGTAATTGACGGGTTTTTAGTGCCTTTTTGCCTAAGCGCCAGAGTGCCTGAAAAATCACCGCAATTACTACCGGTTTAATCCAGGCAAAAATCGGAGCCACATCGGGTAAAGTCCCGTAGTTAGTATAAATCCACGCTAGAAAACCCGTAATTAACACCGCAGGAGTGATAAAACAAACCCCCGTGATTATTAAACCCGCTAAACCACCAAAAATATAACCGATATGAATGGCCATTTCCGTGGAATTAGGACCGGGAATCAGATTAGTTGCCCCCACCAAATCGAGAAATCGCTCCTTAGTCATCCAAGCGCGACGCTTAACCACTTCTTCCTCCATTAAAGCGATATGGGCAGCCGGACCGCCAAAACCGATAATCCCGATTTTGAGAAATAAAAGGGCAAGTTGCGAGAGATTAGGAGGCGATGAAGTCAGCATTTTCTGATTACCAATAGTTTTTCTAGAATCAAGTTTATATCCAAAAGAATAAGCTTAAGTTAAATTCTTGGCTAGATTTCGTCAATTCCAAAATTCCATAATTGCAAAAGTGTTTTATACAAACTCAATCATAAATATTTAATGCTCCCGTTCAAGTAAATTTTATACAAAAAAAGTTAAGAAAACTTTATAAATAATATTGATTAATTTGTCTATAATAGAACCCATTAATGCCAACTGAAACCATAATAAACCATAGACAATAATCAATTATCACAATCGATTCTAATCCATGCAAAAAAAACTCTATGGACAGCTTGCCGCCTAACACTAACCAGTTTTCAGATACCCAAGAGCCAGCAGCGAGTCCATCTCAGCGCCAAGCAGTGCCGGTCAATTATCCCGAACTGCTACCGGAATTGCTGTAGGCACTCGTCTTTTGATTTTTACAAGAGGTCTTGAGAACAGAAAAATTTGCTATACTGCTGATTAGAGTATTTATCCTCTGAATTTTTGTGTCTGCAAGAGATATTTACCACGACACTGTAAAACTTGCTTTAGAGAAGGACGGGTGGGCAATCACTCACGATCCTTTTCCACTTCAAATTGGCAAGAAGCGTTTATCCGCTGATTTGGGAGCAGAACGCTTAATCAGTGCGGAGAAAGAATTGCGGAAAATTGTCGTTGAAGTGAAAAGCTTTGTAGGACAGTCTGACGTAAAGGATTTACAGCAAGCTTTGGGGCAGTACGTCTTGTATCGTCAAATCCTTAACGAGATGAAAGTTGAGCGAGTTCTTTATCTGGCCAT
Source organism: Microcystis sp. 49638_E5 (assembly GCF_021300285.1). NCBI lineage: Bacteria > Bacillati > Cyanobacteriota > Cyanophyceae > Chroococcales > Microcystaceae > Microcystis > Microcystis sp. 49638_E5. The sequence continues at coordinate 48,462 of NZ_JAJTDH010000033.1, forward strand.
ATCTCAGCCAACTTTTAACAGTGTTTTTAGTATAGAATTAGGGCAGGTATTGCTAAAGAATCAGATTGTGAAATTAATTGTCTTTGATGATGAAAGTGAGGTAATCGTGCAATGGATACCCGATTAAAATATCAAGGTATTATTAAGACTGTTCTCCAGAATCATGCTAACTATCGTGCTACTTTACCTGATGGCTACACTTCTCAGGTTATATTTGATGATGAACGAGGACATTATCTAGTTTTAGATTTCGGTTGGAGTGGCAATAAGTATCTCCATGCAACACCAATTCACCTTAGCTTGGTTGTCGATAAAGTCTGGATTCAATGTGATGAAACGGAGGAAGGCATAGCTACTGATTTGATGGAGGCAGGTATTCCCAAAGAAGATATAGTCCTGGGTTTTCGTTATCCTAAAATACGCAAATATACGGGATTTGCTGTGGCTTAGTGACCAGAAATGTTGAATCTGTGTATAAAACTTTATACACAAGCTTAAATTGCAAAAGTGTTTTATACAAACTCAATCATAAGTATTTAATACTACCGTTCAGGTAAATTTTATACAAAAAAAGTTAAGAAAAGTTTATAAATAATATTGATTAATTTGTCTATAATGAACCCCATTAATGCCAACTGAAACCCATCACCACCCCCCTTATTAAGGGGGGCAAGGGGGGATCAAACCTTATTAAGGGGGGCAAGGGGGGATTAATTAGAACCCCTTAGTCAACAAACCATAAACAATAATCAATTATCACAATCGATTCTAATCGATGCAAAAAAAACTCTATGGACAGCTTGCCGCCCAAGACTAACCAGTTTTCAGATACCCAAGAGCCAGCAGCGAGTCCATCTCAGCGCCAAGCAGTGCCGGTCAATTATGAGTACAGCCTCAATCTGCCGGAATTACTCAACCAGCTTGACCTCTCAGTGTTGATTTCCACCTACCAAGCGGGACGAGTGGCCAGCATTGGCACTTATCAAGGACAAATACGGGTGAGTTTCGCCCATTTTGACCAAGCAATGGGTTTAACCCGAACCGCTACCGGAATTACTGTGGGCGCTCGTCAGGCAATTTGGCATTTACCCGCCAATCGAGAGATTGCCCCCCAGATTAAACCAGAAGGGGAACAGGATATCGCCTTTTTAGCTCGCTCCTCTCACCTCACCGGTCCGATTATGGGTCATGATTTGGCCTTTGGCAGTAATCGCCTTTGGGTGGTCAATACCCTATTTAACTGTCTGGCAACTATCGAAGGAAATTGGAGTTTTCTCCCCCAGTGGAAACCGCCCTTTATTACCGAGTTAGTCCCCGGAGACCGCTGCCACCTCAATGGCTTGGCTATGGCTGAAAATAGCGGCACTCCCGCCTATGTAACGGCATTGGGGGAAACCAACGAGGAAAGCCTCTGGCGAGAGAATAAAGCTCAAGGGGGATGCTTAATTGATGTGCCGAGGGGAGAGGTGATTCTGCGGGGTTTAGCGATGCCCCATTCTCCCCGTCTTTACCAGGGTAATCTCTATTTTCTCAATTCCGGTTATGGAACCTTGAACCGTTGGCATCCCCAAACTGGCAGCACGGAAATCATCGCGGAATTGCCCGGTTTTACCCGGGGTTTAGACTGTTGGGAAGGTCACGCCTTTGTCGGGTTGTCCCAAGTGCGGGAAACGGCGATTTTTGGCGGTTTACCCCTGGATGAGCGGCGTAATCAATTGCAGTGCGGGTTGGCTATTGTCAACCTGGCCACCGGTCAACTGGTGGCAACTTTTTGGTTCAATAGCGGCGTGGAGGAGGTTTTCGCTGTCTCCGTCCTACCGGGCTACCGCAACCCGGCACTGATTGGACCGGATACCGACCTCGACGGCACTCAATCCGTCTGGATGGTGCCTTCTTTAGGGACTTAATTGTTTACTTTTCACCCTATTATTCAGGAAAAAATCATGTCAACTCCTTAAAATGACTAACCCTACTATCTTAGAAGAGCTACTAAAATTAGCAGCTACTGCTAATTCTCTCGCAGAATTTAAGCAGTCTTTGGCAAAAATCCAATAATCTTATCCTAATATCTAGAAAACGGGTTTCTTCAAGAAACCCGTTTTCTGGACTTGTGGCCATCGCCTTCTCGCCATGACCCGCTAAAATTGTCATTGTGAGGGAGTAATTGAGAGACAATCTTCAGAAACCCGTTTTCTGGACTTATGGCGAATCACCTGAATCAGTGAACAGTTGTTAGCCTTTTGGTAACTGATTCAGGTAATTGCATTTGCGTCTCTTGGTTATAATTCACAAACAGGCTATAATGTTAGTAAAACAACGTTAATCTCTAAGGTTTATCAATGACTCAAATATTGATCGAAATTCCCGACGAATTAATATCTCGTTTGCAAGAACAAAAATCCTCGGTTCAAGAGATTGTTATCAAAGCTTTGGAAAATTATGTTCAAGCTGAATTACCAGATATTACCAAGACTCGTACTTGGGAACTTTGTGGAAGTTTAGAAATTGTCCAACCTGAGCCTAAATATATTATCGGACAAGATAATCGGGGTCAAGTTGTAACTAACTACGCTGAAAACATCGATGAAATTATTTATTAAAAATTGTGGACAAAGAAATTATTGTTGATACGTCTGCTTTAATTGCCTTTTTTGTCAAATCTGAAACTCATCACGAAAGCGCTCAAAAATATTACTTAGAAAATCCTCATAATAATTGGATTATTCTCGAATCGGTATTCGATGAAACTGTTACTTGGATTCGGAGCAAGGTATCTAGTCGATCCTCAATCCAAGTGGGTCAAATACTAAGAGAAGATCATCGTTATATCAATGTGTCAGATGGCGATGATCTGGCAATATGGGAAGCTTTCTGTAAGTACAATGATAAAAAATGGAGTTACACAGATTGTTCTATTTTAGTTATGGCTCATCGTTTACAAATATTTAAGGTAAGTAGGTAGGCGTTAAAAGTTGTCAGATCCCCCCGCCTATCGGCACCCCCCTTATCAAGGGGGGCAGGGGGGATCGAACCTAAAATCCATTTTTAATTTAATTATAACCAGCCATATTCGTCAAATGGCAGGATTAGGAATTGTTTGTGTCCCATAAACTAATAAAAATACAATTTATGAACGTCGTTCAGATTGCATATCTTGCAACAACCCACGAAACTGAGAAAATGGTTTTTTTCAAGAAACCATGAGAAAACGTCTATTTAGAAACCCGTTTTCTATATAATGTTAATTTATGTTATGGAAGTCTTGAAAAATTGGCGCTTGTTGGGCTAAAACTGTTAGCAATAAACCTTTGCGGTCAATGTCATGACTTCTACCCTGTTGCCGATTTTTCCTGCTATTGACGATGTTTTGTTCAATTTTGCTCAATCTGATGGCTTGAGTCAAGCTAATCGGGTGGATAGTGCGAGAAATCAGCGTTTAACCGCACCCGAATTAAATACTGTAGTTTTCCTCGATGCTGGTGTTACCGATTATCAAACCCTACAAGCTGGGGTAATTCCAGAAGTCGCCACCGTTATTCTCTCTCCCAATCAAGACGGAATCGAACAAATATCCACTTTTTTACAACAAAATCCCCAGATTACCACCACCACCTGTATTATTAAATCGGTGCGTTACGCTATCGCGCTTCACCCCTAAGAGTAAGCGGACAACTCAAATGAACCAAACAACAGCCAATTATGATGAACCCTGGAAAGAAGCATTAAGCGAGTATTTTGAAGCGTTTTTATACTTCTTCTTTCCTGAAGTTCACCAACTAATTGATTGGACAAAAACTCCCGAATCTCTAGAAAAAGAACTCAAACGGATTACCGCTTCAGCAAAGACAAAAAAACGTTTCGCTGACAAACTCTATAAAGTCTGGTTACTCAGGGGTGAAGAAGTCTGGATTTTGATTCATATTGAAATTCAAAGTCAATACGAAGAAAATTTCCCCCAGAGGATGTATATTTATAACTATCGGGCCTTTGATTTGTATCAGAAACCAGTTATCAGTCTGGCAATTTTAGGGGATGAACGAGTAAATTGGCGACCAGATTCCTATAATTATACTATCGCCGGCTGTGAAGTCAGCCTCAAATTCCCAACAGTCAAATTACTGGACTATGAGGAAAGCTGGTCAGAACTAGAAGCAAGTAGCAATCCCTTTGCTATAATAGTCATGGCACACCTGAAAACAAAAGCGACTACTGGGAAGCTGCCAGAACGGGAACAGTGGAAGTGGAGGTTAATCAGGGGATTATATGAAAAGGAGTTCGAGAGGGAACAGATAATTAAACTGTTTGAAATCATCGACAATATGATGACTTTATCCCCTGAATTACAGTCAAGTTTAGAAAGTAAAATCAAACAATTTGAGGAGGAAAGAACCATGCCTTTAATGAGTAATATGGAATTGCGAGGAATAAAACGCGGTAAGAAAATTGGCGAGGAAATTGGCAAGGAAATTGGCAAGGAAATTGGCGCGTTAGAAAAAAGCCGTGATGACATAAAAACAGTTTTAACTGTGCGGTTTGGAGAGATTTCTTCAGAAATTGAAGAGATAATCGGCAAAATGACTAACCCTACTATCTTAGAAGAGCTACTAAAATTAGCAGCTACATTTAAGCAGTCTTTGGCAAAAATCCAATCCTAGAACTTCTTTGAGAAACCCGTTTTCTGTATAAATATTAATTTCTGTTACAGGGGTCTTGAAAAATTGGCAATTGTTAGGCTAAAACTGTTAGCAATAAACCTTTGCAGTTAATGTCATGACTTCTACCCTGTTGCCGATTTTTCCTGCTGTTTACGATGTTTTGTTCGATTTTGCTCAATCTGATGGCTTGGTTCAAGCTAATCAGGTGGCTGGTGTGAGAAATCAAGGTTTAACCGCTAATTGATGGTTTGACAGTCTTCAACCCTAACCCACACCAGCTAGTTAGGCAGTTGTTTAAAAACCGGCTGACTCGGCTGAATAAATAATAGCAAAGCAATTTGTGGGCTATGTCCACTCTACATTACTAAATTATGGTTAAAGCTAAAAGCTTTGCCAATAATTTGATTTTAGATCATTTTCTACAATTGAAAAACATATTACTGAGAGCTATGAGCAACCCAAATATTGATTTAAATCCAGCGCAGTGGAGTTTCAGAGGAAACTCATCTGATATAAGTAATGCTATCAATGCAATTACTTCTCGATTTTCAAGCGATCGCGGCAATATTATTAATGGATATTCTGCTACGAAGTTAGTCGTTGATCAATTTTTAGCTAATCCAAAAGTAACAAACCAGCAACTTATTCAAATTTCCAGAAGTACATTAGATAAATTTTCGGCTGATGATTCTACCGTTCCCACGAAATACTCAGATTATGCCACAAAACCTGGTCATCTGATGGCGGTGGACGCATTTTATATGCTTACTGGCAATCCCAAAGGCCAAGTTTCTACAGAGCTTAATGGTTTGGGTTTTACTGGTACTTCAAGTCTCCTCGTTACTTATGCAGAAAACAATCCCGCACTGCTATTAGGAACAATAGAACATGATTTAACAGACTATCTTCAAGATGCAGGCGTTACCAATCTAAACACTTCTCTTTGGGGAATAGCAGACAAAGCCGCTTCTGCCTTTGTTATGTTTGCAGAAACTTTGGTTGCTGGATATATTCCATCAGAAGAGGAAATCTTCAATGTCATGGGTACGCGCCAGTTGCCAACTAGAGAAATGGAACTAAGGCAAACTGTTACTAGGTTAGGAAATGTTAGTTCAACTCTCGCTACTAAGTTAGCAATGCACTATGGAAATGAAGACTTCGGGAGTCAATTAATTGCCGCAACTGCAACAAAAACCCTTGGCGGGTGGTTAGGAGATAATTTAGCTTATCAACTGGCAAGTGTGGGAAGCTCAATACCAGCACGAGCTTTATATACAAGACTTTATGGGAACTTTACTAATACATTGTTGGGTTTTGGTAGTTCTGCAATTAGTCAAGCTTTTTCAGAGAAATTTGATATAGAAGATCCCCTTGCTCAAATTGCGATTGATCAAGTTACTGCTTCACTAACTAATCATATTTTTTCTGGGTTAACTGAGGCTGCTTTTGGCAAACCGTTTGCTGTTAATTATTTAGGAGTAGATCCTAATATAAACCTCAGCCTTACAAAAGCATCAATTATTGGAGAGGTTGTTAATACGGGGTTTGGCGCATTGCAATCTTTTGCAAGCACTCAACTTTTTAATTATGTCGATAAGGTATGGACGGGGGCTGACTTAAATAATTTTGGTGCTTCGATTGGTGGGGTAATCGGTGGTTTTATTGTTCCCGGAATTGGAAACTTTTTAGGCTCTGTTGTTGGTGGATGGGCGTGGAATCTGATCGCTAATAAAGATCCCCGTGCTTATTATTCTGTATATTACAATGCTGCAACGGGTAAGTTTGTCAGTCAATTTAGCTTTGAAGCAGAGGGTGGAAAACCAGAAGTTGCTCAACAGATGGGGCAATCTGCATCAGATACGCTTCAGTTGATTGCTGGAATGATTGGGGGAACTCCTTTAACCATTACGGCAACGGAGTATGGACATTATGAAAAAGAGTTTGTTTTTAATATTGGGGGTAGTGGTAAAAATTCTTTCTCCAATGCACAAACAGCTTTATATAATGGCATTATTAAACAGTTGAAAACGCTGAATATTCAAGGGGGTGATCCCTATATGAAGCGTTTAATCGCTCTACCTTCATACAACTCTGATATCAAAGGTTTATTTACTGATTTGGGTGTTGCTAAGGAGTATAGTGTCCATAAGGCTGATCCTATTCTCTACGGTCAAGCTATTTTAAATGTTGATAATGTGGATGCACGAAAATATTTACTCGATGATTGGCGTAGGGTACAAACAAGAGCAAAAGAGCTAACTCTTGATGCTTTACCTGGGGATGATGGAAGTGAGTTTATTGCTGGTACTGTGGGTAATGATTCTCTTGATGGTGGTGCAGGAAATGATTTCCTTTTTGGTGATCAAGGAAATGACTGGTTAAGCGGTGGTGCAGGTAACGATAGACTGCAAGGAGGCGATGGTAAAGATACCCTTTTAGGTGGAGATGGAGATGATACGCTTATTCCTAATTCTGCGGGTGCAGGAGATAGTCTAGACGGGGGAGCAGGAACAGATACACTGATTTTAGATTACAGTAGTTATAACTACGACAATGGCAATTACGGTGTTTACAATACAGATGGAAATACAGTCAAAGCTCGATATGGTTCCACTCTCATTGCTAGTTACAGCAATATTGAACGATTCAATATTACGGGAACTCAGTTT
>NZ_JAJTDH010000113.1:0-8693 GCF_021300285.1 Microcystis sp. 49638_E5
CAGTTATAAGGTTGGTCTGGGTTGACCTCTTAGATTCAGTCGGGGGACTGAAGACCTTACTAGGCGGTTATTTCGGGCATTTGGCTCCCTATTTCATGCCTAAACGTTTCGCACAGCTATTCTTAACATAACTTAAAACTACCAGAGCTAAAAAGAAGGGGGTGGCCAATCATTTTTTCAGCCTATTTACCCCCTCCTTGCCGTCATGTTATTTAACAAACAACATTTCTTGATAGGTAGGCAGCGGCCAGAAATTGTCGGCCACTTCTCCTTCCAGCGTGTCAGCATATTCGCGCACCTTATCCATCAAGGGACGGATTGTTTGAGCGGAATACTGCATATGTTCCTCGATCGAGTCAAAATCGTCTTTAGCCATGGCCTCACTCAGTTTGCCAACGCTATCCATCAGTAATTTAATTAAATTCGAGACGGTTTGGGCCCTTTCCTTATCCATCTCGATGCCGATCGCCGCAGCATTAGCGATCGCCAAAGACAATTCCGACAAGTAGCGAACGGCAGCGGGATAAATAATCGTTTTAGCCATACTTACCACCAGTTCCGCCTCCACCTCGATGGCCAGCAAATACTGTTCCGCATAGACATCAAAACGACTTTCCAGTTCAACGGGGGTAAACACACCCATGCGGGCAAACAGTTCTTCGATATAATCAGCTTTCAGCACGGGTAAAGCATCGGCAGTGGTGCGGAGATTAGCCAAACCGCGCTCTTCTACCGCCATTTTGTGCCATTCCGGGGAATATCCGTTACCTCCGAAGATCACATTTCTGTGCTTGTCCATGATCTCCTTGAGAACACCCTCGGCGGCAGTATTGAGGTCTTCCCCAGCTTTCATCCGGCTTTCTAAGTTATCCGCCACCCAAGTCAGGGAATCGGCTAGAATCGTGTTCATCGCCACCAGCGGCCCGGAAACTGACTGATTAGAACCCACAGCGCGGAATTCAAAGCGATTGCCCGTAAAAGCAAAAGGAGAGGTACGATTGCGATCGCCAGGATCCTTGGGGAATACCGGCAGGGTATCGACACCGAGATCCATCAATCCCGGGGCATCAGAACCCTCAATTCGGCCTTGGCTAATTTGGTCGAATACCTTTTCTAACTGGCTGCCCAAATATACCGAAATAATGGCGGGAGGAGCTTCATTTGCCCCCAAACGGTGATCATTACTGGCAGTAGCCACCACTGCGCGTAAAAGCGGCCCGTACTTGTGAACGCCACGAATCACCGCCCCACAGAATAACAAAAACTGCATATTAGCGTGGGGAGTATCGCCCGGATCTAACAGATTGCCCTGGGTAGCGTTGCCGACGGACCAGTTAACGTGTTTTCCCGAACCGTTAATTCCTGCAAAGGGTTTTTCATGCAGTAGGCAGACAAAACCGTGTTTTTTAGCCGTACTTTTCAGCAAAGTCATAATTAACTGCTGATGGTCACTGGCCACGTTAGCAGCCTCGAAAAAGGGCGCAATCTCGAACTGTCCGGGGGCGACTTCATTATGGCGGGTTTTGGCCGGAATGCCGAGGCGATACATTCTTTCCTCTACTTCCTGCATAAACACCTGAACCCGTTCGGGAATCGCGCCAAAATAATGATCGTCGAACTGTTGACCCTTAGCGGCGGGTTTACCAAATAGGGTGCGACCGGTGAGCAATAAATCGGGGCGACTATGGGCAAAATGAGCATCTACGAGGAAATATTCCTGTTCAGCACCGCAGCTGGAGTTAACGGGGGCGACTTCCGTATGTCCTAAGAGCTTCAGCACCCTGGTGGCGGCTTTACTCATCGATGAAATCGAGCGTAAAAGCGGCGTTTTTTTGTCGAGGGCCTCTCCTGTCCAAGAGATGAAAACCGTGGGGATACACAGGGTTACACCATTATCCGTCTCCATGACGTAGGCGGGACTGGTGACATCCCAAGCGGTGTAACCCCGCGCTTCAAAGGTGGAGCGAAGTCCGCCGTTAGGAAAGGAGGACCCGTCCGGTTCCCCCTGTACTAAGACTTTGCCCGTAAATTCTGTGATCACCGAACCGTCGCTCTGCACGGAGATAAAACCATCGTGTTTTTCGGCGGTGGCGTTGGTCATCGGATAGAAGACGTGAGCATAGTACAGCGCCCCTTTGGACGTGGCCCAATCTTTCATCGCGGCCGCTACTGTACCAGCGATGGAAACGTCTAATTTTCCCCCGGTTAAAATCGTGTTTTTGACTGATTTGAATACGTCTTTGGGAAGACTGGCCTGCATTTTGCTCAGGGTAAAGACATCGGTTGCCCAGAGGGCCTCTAAACGCTGAGGAATTTTGCTAGGTAGGGGTTTACGATCCGTTACTTGAGAGATAGCTTGAACACGGGTTCCATAACTCATAAGTATTTTTCCTATTGTGTTGTGTCGTGGATAAAGGGTTACTTTAACTTAGGCGATGACAAGTTTCCTACTAACTTTGATGTTGAAGTCCGGTCAGAGGCTATTCTCCGCTTAATAATTTTGATCCCACGGCACAAGCTTCTCTGCGGTTTTTATCTGCTTGCGCCGGCCTCTTTTCCGATCAATTGGCAACACCAGCCTTAATCTTAAGAACAGATGATCGAGAGATTTGTATCAAAGATTACAAATATCCTAAACCCGATCTTCCACAAGCGATCGCACTGAGAAAACGGGTTTCTTTGAGAAACCTGTTTTCTGGACTTAAAAAAGTGATATTTGACAAAATCGGGGGGGGGTAAAATGCTGGTGGAATTTGCCCAAAATTGCCCATGAATTTTACAACTAACTTCAAATCTATCTCTCTGGCTGGTGTTGTCCTCGCTGGCACAGTTAGCGCGATCGCTGTACTGACTGTCCTCCCCGCCAGTGCCGCTTCCTTCAACTTCTTCCAAGGTGGCTACTCCGAAGGTGCTACCATCACCGGGATGTTTACCGGCGAAGATTTAAATAATGATGGTTTTATTCACTCCTTGGATGGTGAAGTCACCGACTACATGATGTCATTCTCTGGCAACTCCCTCGTCCCCGCCTTCTCCCACGGGCTGCCTGACTTCTTCGGGTTAGTTTATGTACTGGGCAGCGATATCGGCAACTTTTTTGATTCTGACGGGATAGCTTCCAGCAATGGCACAACTTTCTACGGCGCGTCAGGTGGAACTGAGCTCTATCCCGTCGATCCCAGTCTGCAATTTCCTGGCGGCAAAGTCGGGACATTCGCCGGTGCGCTCGATACTACCACTGAATTCGTCACTGTCAACACCGTTCCTGAACCGAGTACTGTATTAGGTTTAGGATTGTTAGGCTTGGGTGCATTGGTTAAACGCCAGTTAACGCCAAAGCCAGACAGCGACAAAGCTTAATTAGTTCCCCAATCCGTGTCATAGAAAACGGGTTTCTTTGAGAAGAAAACGGGTTTCTTTGAGAAACCCGTTTTCTGGAATACATAAGCTGTTTAAGTATAGTGATATCGTGCTGCTAAAAACTCAATGCGGTCATCTTTGACTCGATAGACTAGACGGTGTTCTGTGGTAATTCGGCGTGACCAAGTATTAGCTTCAAGATACTTTATGGGTTCTGGTTTGCCTATCCCAGTAAAGGGATCGGCGGTGACAGATTCTACGAGATCGAGTAGGCGAAAGGCGATTTTTTTATCTGTTTTGTACCACCATCTTAAATCTTCTCGAAATTGGTGATCAAAGACAATTGCCCTACTCTTGGCGTTCAATTCCTAACTCCTGACAAAGTTCTGTAACTGTCTGTCCCGGTATTGTTTGAACGTCCCTCTCCATTGAACGTTCCAGTGCTGCCAATAACTTTCTCGCATTCGCAGGCGATCGCAAAAGATAAACGGTTTCTAATAAGCCAGTTAATTCCTCTGCGCTTAATAGTGCCATATCTTTATGACCAGGGCGCGTAATAATCGCCATACTATTCTCGCTTTCCAGTCGATCCAGAAGGCTCGCTAAATTTTCTTGAGCTTGAGTGTAGGTAGTTTGGATAGAAAACATAAGGCGAGGGCAACGAGTTGATTCGATTTTAGCTTATTTCATCAACTGAGAAAACGGGTTTTTTAAAGAAACCCGTTTTCTGGACTTAGGGCGATCGATCTTCACTCCTACCTCATCCCAGAATAATTGACGAAAAACATCGATAAAACCCTATATAATCGCTTAAAACAGCGATACTTGACAAAATCGGGGGGGATAGGCTTTTGGATAGAATTTACCAAAAGACAGGACTTGGTTCCCTAATCCGTGCCATAGAAAACGGGTTTCTTTGAGAAACCCCTTTTCTGGAATAAGCCGCGATCGCTAGGAGTTGCTAACTCGCGCTAGACTGGATTCAAATAATTAACTTCCAATCAATTCAAAGCAAGGACAAACCCATGAAATATCGCGTCTTAATTGAGCAAGATGAAGATGGCATTTATGTGGCTGAAGTTCCCTCCCTACCCGGCTGTATTTCTCAAGGCAATACCCGGGAAGAGTTACTCGCCAACATTCAGGAAGCAATTGCTTTATATCTAGAAAGCCTAGAAGCGCACAATGAACCGATTCCACCACCAATTTCTGAGGAACTGGTAGAGGTTGAATTATGAGTGAACTTCCTTCTATCGCTGGTCGCCAAGTGGTTAAAGCACTAGGCAAGATTGGCTACGAATTAGATCGGCAGCGAGGAAGTCATATCATACTCAGACAAAAAGCCTATCCCTATCGACGCATCACCATCCCTGACCATCGAGAAGTGGCTAAGGGAACACTGAGATCTATCATTCGTCAAGCGGGATTGACAGTGGCAGAGTTTAAAACTCTCCTTTAGCTTGATTTGCCAGAGTCGAAACAACCGCTCATAAATCGCCAATTCAAAAATATACTATTAAACAATGTAAACGCTATATGAGTCAAGCTGCTGCTGCAATCAATACTAAACTAATTGATTCCCTTGCTCAAATTATCCTTTCCTTAACTGACGAAGAACAACAGCTTCTCCTACAAAAAATCCAGCATCCAGCCTTATCTGATGTCGATTGTCATCAAGGTTTTCCCTTTGATGTTCAAATTCCTAATACAGAAACGCTCGCCGCCATTGAAGAAGTAGAAAAACATCCTGAGCGTCTTAAGCGTTATACTAGCGTTGGGCAGATGTTCGAGGATTGGAACAGTGATTAAGACAACCCAAGTGCCGATTCCTGCCTTGATGCGTAGTGTCGAAGAAATTAAACTTGAATGGAGTTAAATATGGATTTTGTTCCTCAGCTTCCCCGGGATTCTGATCAACTTAAGCAAACTTTGGCAAAAGCACACCGCAATTGTCAAGAGATGGAATTAGTTGGATTACAATGAGAAGAAGCGATTAGTCGCTTAGAAGCGGAAAATCGTCAAAGACGAAGACAACAGCTAGAAAACCTAGAAAACGGGTTTCTTTGAGAAACCCGTTTTCTGGAGAAACAGGGCAAAATTATCGCCAAGTTCAAAACAACTGATCATCAAATCGACAATCTTCGAGACAATAACTGAGCTTTATTCCTGTCAATGATGCTAACAAAATATCTAAAACAAGCAATGGAACTGGCAACCTATGAAGTTCTAGAAGACGGTACTTTTTATGGAGAAATTCCGGGATTTGAGGGAGTATATGCTAATGAAACAACCCTCGAAGCTACTAAGGAACAGTTACAGGAAGTTTTGGAAGGCTGGGTTATTTTAGGACTACGCTTACAGCATCAGTTACCGATTATTGACGGTATCAATCTAACCCCTCAACAAAAAATCGCCTGATGCCACCTTTTGCCCCCATCAAAAGGAAAGAGTTAATTCGCCAGTTGAGAAAGCTGGGATTTTCTGGTCCTCTGGTAGGAGGAAATCATCAATATATGGTGCAGGGAAAATTAAAAATCTGGATTCCTAATCCACACCAAGGAGATATAAGTAAAAGCTTGCTGGCTAAAATTTTACAACAAGCAAATATTAGTAGAGAAGAATGGGAAAAATTAAGTTAAACAATTCTGTCTTGGAAAAGTTAAAAACTGTTCTCAATTAAGCAAGATGAATGCCATAGAAAAGGGGTTTCTTTGAGAAACCCCTTTTCTGAACTGTCAATCTCTTGTGTCGATTAATTCGGGGACAAGTTCAGGTATAAAACCGGGTTCAGCTAAAGAACCAGTAACATGATGTTCAAAGACTTCTGCGGGGGGAAAAGTTTTCTTGACTTCCTGAGATTGGGGATCCGTAGAAGGTAGCCATTTAATTAGGGGTAAAGGTAGGAGAGTAGAGAGATTAGTAATCACCACCAATAACCAAAGGTTATCAAAATTAGTTTCGGTGACTCCCAACCAATGGGTTAATAAAGCTCCGATTTCTTGGGAAACTAATCCCGACATATTCCAGATAGACATTAATAAAGCGAATAGAGATGCTTCAATGCCCACGGGACAAAGACGGGCCGATAAGATTAAGACGGGTAAAAAGGCAATTTGTCCCATGACGGTGAGGATGAGACTATCCCCCAAACTAAACCAATGATCGTCAATACCGAGCGCTCGATTAGTATGGGTAACTAAGAGTAGGGTAGTCATGCCTAAAAGCGCAGAAATCACCGTACTCCAACCCAAAATTAAACGAAAGGAAATCGCTTTTAAAAACCGTTGATATACCCAGATACCCAGGATCGAGGCTAAACTGGTGACTAAGCGCACTCGTCCTAAAAATTCTGGTTCAAATCCTAACTCGTTGGTGGTGAAGTAGAAAAAGGCAGAATCGGCGCTAGGAGTAGCCTGCCAGAGGAAAATAAAGGCAGTGGGTAATAAAATTGATTTTTGTCTAATTGCTGACCATAATTGCCCGATTTGCTCCTTGACTTTGGGCGTGGATTGTGCATCATCATTATTCTTGACTTTTTCCTCTGTAATTAAAAACGCCATGGCGGAGGCAATCAGGGGAAAAATAGCCGTGAGAGCGAAGACAGGACGAGTACCGAGGTGTGCCAGTAACCAACCCCCGAGATAAGCCGTAATTAAGCCGCCTAGCGCCGATATTCCCCAAGTTAAGGACTGTAGAGAACCGGATTGAGTGAAGGACTCTCTGCGGGCCCTTTCTACTACCAAAGAATCGACGATGACATCACTAATGGTGACAGAAAGGGAACCAAGCAGGATCGCCGCCGTCGCTTGCCAAGCATTCTCCACCACAGTGGCTAGGGCCAACCAAGCTAAAACACCGAGAATTCCCGATAAAATGAGGTAGGGGCGACGACGATAGCCAAAAATAGGCAAACCATCCGAAAGAAATCCAAAAGCTGGTTTAATCACCCAAGGAATCGCCGCCACTCCGATTAATGCCCCCATCTGGGAGGGACTCAAGGCCAAATCGTCTTTTAAAAAAAAGCTAACCGCTAATCGGGAGAGTCCGAGAATGCCCTGCACGAAATAAACCCCTAAAATGCCAATTAATTCGGGATTAGGGTCATTTCCGAACAAGATACTCTCTTTAAGGAATTTTTTCCCGCGATCGATGCCAAGACGATTAATAAGCATGAAGTTTCATAAATATTTGTTACTGTCTCTATAATAATGATTGAGCGCTCGATCGGTGCGTTAGCTGTTAGGGTTTAACTGTTGAGCTTTAGGTTTTGGCGGTTGGGTATTGGGTTTTAGGGTTTTAGTTGAATTTCCCCTGCTCCCCACTTCCCCATCCCCAATCGGCATAACAGGCTCATTAAAGGTTACCTAAAATGTCGGATGAATGCCCCCGCTAGATTTTTCGACAAGATGCTCACCTTTGCGGGGGATGAAATCCGACCAGAATATTAGCAACGGAGTATCGATTTAATTCTATCATTTGTGAGTAAACTGTGTTATAATCCACTTAGCCAATGGTCGAGAATTGTTAGATGCTAGTCGTAGAAGCAAAGCTAAAAAACGGAACACCAGAGCAATATCACCAGCTTGATGAAGCTATCAAAACTTCTCAGTTTGTGCGTAAATCTTGTGTTCGTTATTGGATGGATCATAAGGGTACAACCCGCAATGATCTCCAAAAACTTTGTGCGGTACTAGCTAACAATAAAGGGACCCCTTGGGTTAATAAATTAAACTCACAAGCACGTCAATCGGCTGCTGATAGAGCCTGACAATCAATTAATCGGTTTTACCAGAATTGTCATGCTAAGATACCAGAGAAAAAGGGTTTTCCTCGATTCAAAAAGCATAGCCGTTCGGTTGAGTATAAACTAACAGGCTACCAACTATCTGATGATAGACGTAAAATTAAATTTACCGATTGCTTTAAAGCAGGAGAATTTGATTTATGGTGTAGTCAAAAGACCTTAGTTTATTATTCAGAACAACAGATTAGACGGGTAAGAGTTGTTAGACTTGCTGACGGTTATTATTGCCACTTTTTGATTGACGTAGAACGGCAAGAATCACATAAACCAACGGGACAAATAACAGGAATTGACTTAGGGTTAAAGGAATTTTATACTGACGCTCAAGGCAATACTGTAGAGAATCCACGTTATTTAAGAAAGTCAGAAAAACGACTGAAAAAAGCACAAAGGAAATTATCAAAACAATTTCGCAAAGGAAAGAAACAGTCTAACAACTATCACAAGCAACGGATAAAAGTAGCTAAACTTCATCTTAAAGTGTCAAGACAACGTAAAGACAAAGCAATTAAAGACGCTTTGGCGTTAG